>JAFCZZ010000504.1 GCA_019314085.1 Deltaproteobacteria bacterium
ATCGACCTTGAGTGGCTGCATGACGGCCTCCTAGTACACTTTACTGTACAACATAAGGTACATCGCGGATACGCTCACCGCAAGACCGGCCGTGACGGAAGATCTGACCGAACGGTTTGCGCATGAGCTGCGCGTCGTACGATTCCAGTCTACCGCTACCATTCTGCGCGCCTGCTCGATGCGCTTGTTAGGCATGCCTCTCAAAACCATGAGCTGAAATTATCCTCTGCAACTTGAGGTTCATGTCAGAAATCGACTCGACCTTGTCTATAAAGTGAACGAACACCTGCTGCTTGTGCTCGCGACAATAGTCCGTGTAGTCACTGCTGTACATGGCCCCGTCGTCAAGAGTCTGATAGTCAGATAGTGCTTCCTGACGACGGCTAAGTGGCACAGGCTTCAACGTGACAAGGAAGAGATGGATCTCCGAATCCTCATCGCGGTCACTGAGTCGCATCGTCAGTACGCCCCTGTATCGCTCCAAATCCCGCTTAGTTACCGACGGGCGACAGTCGACCAGCACATTCTGGCCTCCTGTACTAGTGTCTCTGTAAACGCGGAATCGACTCGGGGCCGGAATGTAACGACCTTTTGACTTCGCCTTCTCCAGACTGAAACCCCTATTGAACAAGACCGCGCGAATCTTCTCCCCCATCGAGTCAAGACTGTCGATCTGCGCCAGTTTGGCAAACGCGACGCGCTCACTCTGGATTGCCTCCAGTTGCGCCTCAGACTTGAGCAGAGGGGCGGTAACTAGTCTGAGACGCTGTTCAAGTCGCTTTGCCACATCGAGGTTCGGGCTCGTCCAGTCAATGATGTTCTTCACCTGAAGATCGAAGTGCACCCGCAGCAACCCCTCGGGGTCGCTATCGCGTGCCCGGAAGTGATCGCCCCGAACCATGTAGATGACGGGCTTGCCAAGACCGGCGGCATAGCCCGCTTCAAAGTAGGCCGAGGGTCTTGCATAGGTTAGGTCAACAAGCGCCAGATCTGATGCGTTGATGAGCTCAATGATCTTCTTGTCGACATCATCGTTGTGCTCAACTCGGTCAACCCTGAGCGGCTTCATATTCATGAGCGTCAACACGGGTTGGACGACCTTGTCATAGATCGAGTCGACGTCTTCTCGCCCGAATGCGCTGGCTATGAAGCACTTCAACACCCGTTGCCCCCATCTAGCTATGCCTAACATTGGGCGCGTAACCAGCAGGGCGCTACGCGCGATTTCTACCTGAGTCTACCTTCCTTGCGCCCTGTCTGTGTTGATGCGCTGGTTAGGTAGGACCAACTCAGTGGGAAGCGCGGTGCATCGTCAGGTGACGGTGTGAAGCGTCACTTTACGAACTGTCGCGGGTAGGCGCCTTTGAAGCCTGCGGACTGAAGTGTCTGCGCCTCACTCTCCGCCTCTGCCCCCGTGGAATACGGTCCCGAGAAGACAACTATGTATCCTGACCGCAGCGACGGGTACTCAGAGGAGTACGCAATATAGGCCGTTCCCGCCTCGGCAACCAACTGTGTTCTCGTCCGCTCTGCCTCCGCCTCAGCACCGGATTCCGACTCCGGAATGGAGGCGACAATGGCGGCCCAGAAGCTCGACGGCAACACCGAAGACTCGCCAAACGAGGAGGTACTGGCCTGCGGCGCGGTTGTGTATGGCTGAGACCGGTTCGACGTTGGAGTGGAGGCTGCGAGCTGTAGGCCCGCGCCGATGGCCAGGGAGATGCCGAGAATCCCGGCAGCGACCTTCACTGCCTGAAACCTCCCGCGGTGTCGGGCTGCGAAGGCGCAAGCCAGTCCACCGATCCACCATAGGCTGAATACTGCGTTGGCGAAATACTCCAGCAGCCCGCCTCCCGCGCGAAACGGATAGTAGAGCACGCACAGCAGGGCGGTCATCGAGACGAGAATGACCGCAGCGACGAACAGCCCTGTCCCTCGTGAGTTGGTCTGAGCGGTCGGCGCAGTTGGCACGACGGGCAAACTGGGCACGGGTGATGGCGGCGGGGCGATGACTGGGATGGTAGCGCGGGCGCACTGAGGGCATCCGTCGTACATATCGTCATACTCGAAGTCACACCGGGCGCACTTCTTCGTCATCTGATTCCCCCCATCTGTCCCAATCCCCTTGCCCTCTGAGTTGGTTCTACCTAACGGTTTGCGCGTAACCAGCAGGGCGCTACGCGCGATCCTCACCTGAGTCTACCGCTCCTTGCGCCCTGTCTGTGTTGACGCGCTGGTTAGGAGGGCGATAGGCACGCCG
>JAFCZZ010000505.1 GCA_019314085.1 Deltaproteobacteria bacterium
GCGACTGGCGCGCAGGGGCAAGATCAAAAGGAGAGTTGACCATGGCGGTGAGTAACCTACTGAGGCTGTTGCTGCACGGCGCTCCTCTGCCGGGGAATCGCAATGTGCCTGCATCGAAGCCCGACGCCTGGTACAAGCGCGGCGGCGGGGATCTGATGAACAAGTGGCTCGCTCGGGCGGCGAGGAGAATCTACGCAGTGCTGATGACGACGAGGCGGCTCCACAAGGAGTCGCCCGAGCAGTACCCGGACCACGCAGTCCGGTCGCCCGGCTACATCGCATGCGACCCTCGGCTGCGCTTGAAGCTGGTCTACCACAAGGATCTGGATCGAGCGGTACACGAGTACTGCCTGAGCATCCTGGGCGTGAACAGCAAGACGATGAAGTCGAACTGGGACTCGACCCGGATGACGGTTGGGGTGGCGAGGTGAAGAGGCATGGACATGCTCATGGGCCTGATCGGTGCAGGTGTGGCGTTCTGCCTGTTCATTCTGTTGGCGTGTGGCGTGTGGAAGCTGTATGATCTCTTCCGAGAGATGGTGGGACGATGAAGCAAAGGAGCGTGCGCGATGAGCGACATGATGGCAGTGGTACTGACGTGCCTCGCCTGCTTCCTTCTTGGGACGGTGGCCGGACTCTCCGGCGCGCTCCTTGGCGCGAAGCTGGCGTGGCGGATCGGCAACAACATGGAGCCGACGTTCCTGTTCGATAAGGACGTTGAGGTGGAGAGAACGTCATGAGCGCGGCATTGCTGATAGCAGAGCTGGAGGACCTGGGCCAGAAGTGTGGGATGACGTGGGCAATCCACTACTACCCATCCCTGGATTGTCCGTACCACCTGAGAATCAACCTTGACCACAAGCACAAGTTCCTCCGGAAGGTGGAAGCCGGGACGTTCGAGAATGTCGCCCGGGCGGCGGTGGACTGGATGCGATCGCAAATAAAGGAGACGGCGCCATGACAGCCGGACAGAAGAGACTACGGCGTTGGAAGCGGCGGAACATCAACCCCAGCCGCATGCCCAAGTACCAGCGACGGACAAAGGAGACAGCAGCATGATCTCAGAAGACACGACGCCCGAAGAGCATTCGTATGAGATTGGGGAGATCCGCAACTTCTGCGACAACAAGGGGCGATTCGTCGACCAGGTGACCCGGGTTCATCCCGAGGAAGCCGACTCTCCGAAGGTGCGGTTCATCGGCAAGAGCCAGATTCGCCACGAGGATCCGCAGGGCAACGTCGTGGCGATGACGCCCTTCCAGTTCGAGATCTGCAGGGCGGACACCGTCGAGCAGGCCTACGCCCTGTTCGAGTCGATCAGTGAGAAGGCGGCGGAGGCGAAGCTCGCGCAGATCAAGGAACAGCACGAGGCGATGGCCAAGAACATCGTCGTCCCCGGCAAACAGCTTCCCAAGGGCCTGACTGCCCCGCCCGGCTTCGGTCGGCTCCATCCGAATTGAGAGGTAGCGCATCATGGCGAAGAAGAACGAGAAGATGCAAGAGCGGCTGAAGAACCTGAACGACCTGATCGACGAGATGGTCCGGCGCGCTACGGCGCACCACAAGCTCTGGAAGCCGGTGTACGAGGACGGCCTGAACTACGTCTTCAACAACCAGCTTGTCGGCCAGGATGCTCGCGAGGGGTGGGACCGCATCGTCACGAACCAGATCTTCCCCGCCATTATGCAGGAGTCGGCCCTGTTGGCCCAGCAGTTCCCCAAGCTCATCACCTTGCCGTGGGAGCAGGGGGACCAGGCGGGAGCGGATGTCTGGCGCGACATCCTGCAGTGGCAGTTCGAGAAGGGGTTGCGCATCCCGGCGCACCGCCTGGCTGCGATCCTCGACGGCAAAGTGTTCGGGCACTGGGTCACGAAGGTTTATTGGGAGCCGAAGCACGAGTGGGACGAGGAGAAGAAGCGGTGGAAGGGCGCGACGCAGATCACGCTCTTGCGCCCCGACTACTTCGGCATGGACCCCGAAGCCGAGGATGGCGATCTCCACAAGGCCGAATACTGCTACTGCCACCGTCGGGTGAGCGTGGCGTGGCTGATTCAGAAGTGGCCGGCGTTCAAGGAGGAGATTGAGCTTGCGGCCGAATCGTCCGAGGAAGAAGTGGATCCCTTGGGTGGCCTGGCGCTTGAGGTCACGGCGGTATCGAGCAAGGCGGCTTTGGAAGGTTCGACGGTCAGCGGGGAGCGAGGCAAAGGAGTCGCTCAGACGCCCCGGGTGGAAGGGCGCCTGGCGTCGCTGCTGTTGGGCG
>JAFCZZ010000064.1 GCA_019314085.1 Deltaproteobacteria bacterium
CGACCTCTTCTTTTCTGCTGGTCCCTACCGTGACCGTTGTTGCCTGGTGTCTGATTGCGTCAATGGGCCTCGCCAGTTCATCTATGGCCCTGCCGAGGGAGATGTCCAGCATGTCGAGGGGTGAAGAAGAAACCTGCTTCTCCTTGAAGTCGATACGAAACTCTTCCAGGGGCAGTTTTCCGGAGGCGTATTTGAGAAGGAGCGTGATGTCCGATGCCACCTCAACCCCCAGGGATGAAAAAAACCCAAAGTTTCTATGTGTATGAAAGGATGCAGAAAACGTGTCTATCAATTTGTGAAGACCGGGATCTGTCAGTTTTTCAACGAGAAGGCCTTCCTGTTCGTCCAGTTCATCCGTCTTGAGCAGCAGCTTTTTCCTGAAATCGCGGATAAGCTCCGCGTCTTCATTAATGGCGCAGGCCGCATAGTACCCCCACAGATGCCCTGCCAGGGTGTTCAGTATGACGGATGCCGGGAAGGATGCCTTCGGCACGTGGATCACCGAATCGGCGATGCCGTCAAAGGCTCTCTCCCCCTCGTCTGCGATGACGACCACCGAAGCCGCGTGGGCCTTGAATATTGAGACATCCTTGACGATATCCTCGAGGACGTAGCTGCCCGTCCCGGCGACGCACGCAATGATCAGCGGTTCCGAGGAGAGATCGATATGCTTTTTGTCCTCTACGATATCCGATGAGATTGTCTTGTAACACAGCTCGCTCAACTTGATCCGTATCTCATCCGCGGCAACCTTGTTGGGGGTCATCGCATCCGGGGCCTCCTCGAGGCTCTCCAATACCCCGGCTGTCAGGTCATCCTGCAGGGTGCCGAGGGTCTGGGCCAGATAGAGAGCCAGGATATATCCTGCAACGATCTGCGAATAAAATGCCTTTGTCGACGCCACGGACATCTCTATGTCCCGCCCGTCGCTCGTATAAAAGACACCGTCCACCACATGGGTGATATCGGATTGTCTCCGGTTGACGATGGCGATCAGGTGTGCCCCCCGCTCCTTTGCCATGGCCACGGCTCTGTTGGTGTCGGTCGTTGTTCCGGATTGTGTCACCGCAATAACGAGCGTGTCCTGTAGATTTTCCTCAAGGGAGAACCCGCTCAATTCAGATGCTGGTTTCGCTTCGATCGCGATGCCCAGGCCCTTGATATACGTTGAGAATGCCCCGGTGATCGCCGCTCCCGCTACGGCCGCCGTCCCCTGTCCTATCACGAAGATTTTTCGTATGTCTCCCCGCGAAAGGGCGTCGTGCAACCTCTTGGGGATAATATCTTCTCCCAGATTGAAGGTGACGCTCGCGCTGCCGTTTGTACGGTACTCGATACGGTATTTGCCCCGCAGGGTCTTTTTGACGGACAGGGGCGCGTCCGCGATCTCCTTCAGGAGAAAGTGGGGATACCCTTTGCGGTCGATATCCCTCGTAGTGATCTGGGCCTTCTGGATCTTTTCATCCCCCACTTCGAGGGGGTGCCCGTCATAACAGGAGGCGCGTATCCCGCCGCCCTCCTCCAGCACATAGACCTGTCCCTTTGTCTCGGGTCTGCCGGGGATCCGTTCGACCTCTCCATCCATCTTGATGAAACGGGGGGTGAGCTCCACCAGTCCGTACACCTCCGAAGAGAACATGTACTGGTTATCGCACAGACCGATATAGAGCGATTGACCGCTTCCCCTCAGGGCAAGGAAGACCTTTCCCCCCTCCAGGTTGCTCCGCATGGCGATGGCGTGAGACCCCTCGAAATCGTTCAGGGCCAGGCGGAACGCCTCCTGAAGATCGCATCCCTCATACAGATATTTTTCCATCTGAAGGGCGATGATCTTGGTGTCCGTGGTCACCCGGTGGTCTATGAGCTCTGCCCCGTCCGTCTCGATCGATGTTCGGAGGGATCGGTAGTTGTCTATGTCTCCGTTGAGCGCGACATGGATCGCCCAGTTTCCGGAGCCGTAGTGGGGATATTCCTTGATAGAGAGTGGAATTTCGGCCGAGGTATCGAGGCCATCTGCCAGGGTGAAGTTGTTCACGGGATGACAGTTTTCCACATTGATGGCCCCCACGGAGGCCCAGCGTGTGTGGGCGAGGAGCGTCTCGTGCCCTGTCCCCCCCCCGATGCATATCCTGAGTATGCCGTCCGATTGGATCCTGCCGCGCAGGTATCGGGTGTTTTCACCCAGCGCCCCGGTGACAGAGGCCCGCTTGTAGGTAAAGGTCAAGAGCGGGTCGGTATCTGAAGACAGCCCGGACAGGGTGATGGCGCCGTCCAGCAGATCGCCGGGAGCGGTTCTTCTCAGGAAATCATCGTAGAGATCTTCGGCCTTCAGTGTCTGTATAATGGTGTCCAGCGATGTCTTGCTCTCCGGGCAGAATGATATCTCTATCCCCGCAGAGTCCCTTCCCCGGATCTCTATTCGGTCCAGTGAATTGAGAAGCAGGTTGATCCTCCAGTATATGCCGAGACCTTCTCCGGACAGAGCCTTGTACTCCGGTCCGGCAAGGAGAGTGGTCTTTTCTATATTGGCAAGGATATCCTTCTCCAGTGCCCACGCGCCGTCCTTCAGAATCTCGAGGGATTCGTTGATGAGCTCCATCTCGCCCGTGGAAAGCCCGGCCGCGGTCTTCTCTATCAGGACATCTTCCTCCGACAGGAACGAGTTCATTGCCTTCGACAGGGCGGCAAGGTCTGAGCTTCCATTATGGGCGAAGAGACTCATCGGGTCCTTTTTGAGGTCGAGGATGAGCCCTTCCAGTCTGTGCAGTAACTCCTCGCCTCCCAGATATTCCTTCGGGCCTATCGAGTCGGCGAGAAGGGCCTTAAGATCGTTTTTCCGAATTTCTTCAAAGAGGGAGGCAATAGAAACGTCGCTGCGCTCTTCGCGTTGCGGTTTTATCACGAGGATCCCGGCCACGCCACAGTGCAGGGTCGCAGGGGCCAACGGAAAGATAATGACGGACCTCGCCGGGACGTGACGCGGGTCACGGCCGATGACAACGCGCCACCGTTTCAGACGTTGCAATACAAGCGATACATCTCCAAGTTTGAACATGGCTGGTATCCCGTGTACATCTTTTCCCATTAGCCCCTAACAGGCTGGTTCCCTTAACGCTTGTTGGTGTTGTACTGTAACGAGGCCCGTATAAATTCCGTGAACAGCGGATGGGGCCTTCTCGGTTTTGATTTGAATTCGGGATGGAACTGGCAGCCCAGAAACCACGGATGATCACCGATCTCCACTATTTCAACGAGGTTCCCATCGGGGCCAGCCCCGCTGATGCGCAATCCCCCTTCGGTAAGGGCATCCTTATAGTCGTTGTTGAATTCATACCGATGCCGGTGCCGTTCACTGATCTTCTTGTGTCCGTACGCCTCGAACGCAAAGGAGGACTTTTCAAGCACGCAGGGGTAAGCACCCAGCCGCATGGTTCCCCCCTTGTCGGAGATATCTCTCTGTTCGGGGAGGAAATCGATCACCGGATACGGGGTGTCGCCGTCGAATTCAGAGCTGTTGGCCCTCTCCAGTTTACAGACATTCCGTGCGTATTCAATCACCGCCATCTGCATCCCCAGGCAGATCCCAAAGAACGGGATCCCCTGTGTCCGCGCGTGGGTGACCGTCTGGATCATCCCCTCTATGCTCCGTTTCCCGAATCCCCCCGGTACCAGTATCCCGTCGATGCCGTCGAATTGACTGTCGATCCCCTTTTCCTCTACCTCTTCCGAGTCGATGAATCGGAGCGTGACGCGGCAGTCGCTGGGGAGGCCGCCGTGAACCAACGCCTCATTCAGACTCTTGTAGGAATCCGTCCAGTCGACATATTTTCCCACTATGGCAATAGTCACCTCGTGGGAGGGATTCTTCAACTTGCGTATCACCTCTTCCCACTCCCCGAGGTGAGGCTGTCCGGTCCAGATATTGAGAAGATCGACGATCTTCTGATCCACGCCCTCCTGGTGGTATATAATGGGAACCTCGTAGATGTACTCTACATCCTTGGCGGTGAAGACCGCCCCCGGCTCCACGTTGCAGAAAAGGGATATCTTCTCCCGGATCTCTTTTGTCAGGAAATCCTCCGTTCGGCACAGGAGTATGTCGGGTTGGATGCCGATCTCACGGAGGGCCTTGACGCTGTGCTGGGTGGGTTTTGACTTCACCTCCCCGGCGGCCTTGAGGTAGGGGACCCAGGTGAGGTGAATGAATATCGCGTTCTGTTTCCCCGCCTCATTCTTGAACTGCCGGATGGCCTCCAGAAAGGGGAGGCTTTCGATATCCCCGACGGTCCCCCCGATCTCCACGATGGCCACATCGCTTTCGTGTGCCGCCGCCTTGATATAATCCTTTATCTCGTTGGTAATATGAGGAATTACCTGAACAGTGCCACCCAGATACTCCCCCCGCCGCTCCTTTGATATGACCGAAAAGTATACCTGCCCTGTGGTCAGGTTGTTTTCCTTGCCGAGGTGGCTGTCAGTGAATCGTTCATAATGCCCCAGGTCAAGATCGGTTTCCGTGCCGTCATCGGTCACGAAGACCTCTCCGTGCTGGAAGGGGTTCATTGTACCGGGGTCGACATTGATGTAGGGGTCCAGTTTTTGATGAGAGACCTTAAGCCCTCGGCATTCCAGGAGGGCCCCTATGGAGGCTGCCGCAAGACCCTTGCCGAGAGAGGAAAGCACACCGCCGGTGATGAAGATAAATTTTGTTCGCATATATTTGCCTTCCCTTGTCTGTGTTGCCGTAAATAATCATGGGGCCCGGTTTATGTCAACATACTTTTTTTTCGCAGTATAAGACTTTCCTCCTTAAGCGGGAAGATCGACATAATCGGTCTGAATGGCGTCTCGGGGACAGACGGCGGCGCAGGTGTAGCAGAGCAGGCACTTCGAATCATCTATGGTGAAAACCTCCCCATTGCGCGTTATCGCCTCCTGGGGGCAGTTCTCGATGCAGGTATCACAGAGGATGCAGGTGCCGCAGCTGATGCACCGTTCGATATCACCTGCCTCACCGCCGAAATATACGGTATTGATTCTGCTTTTGGGGACCGGGTTCTTTTCCGGATAGAGGAATTCTCCATCGTTGAGGGAGGCGTGGATCTGCATGGCCGCCAGACGCCCCGTTCCGATCGCGTCGCTTATCAGCCCGGGCGCGACGATATCTCCCGCCCCGTACACCTTTGGATCGCTGCTTCGAAAGGATTTTTCGCCCGTCACCATGTAGCCGCGTTCGTCCACGAAGACCGATTCGGGCAGAAACGAGGTGTCCGGGGCCTCGCCGATGCTGAAGAAGACAACATCGGCCTTGATGCTGGTCTTATCGGTGAGGAAGATGTTCTTGCCGGTCACCTTCTCTATCTGTTTCGGCCACAGGATCCGGGTTCCGAGACTGGTTGCCATCTCCAGCTCCTTCCCGAATGCCAGTGGTTTCTGAATATCGATGGCGGTCACCTTTCCCGCGCCCATCCGCCAGGATTCACAAGCCATATCCATACCGACATTCCCCGCGCCTATGATGACCACCTCTCGGCCGCTCAGGTCCATCGGTTTTCCGTCGTTGATATCCATCAGAAACTGCAGGCCCGACAGGATCCTCTCGCCCCCCGGATACGGGATCCTCCTTGTCAGGTGCGCACCCGTCGCGATCAGGACTGCGGAGCTCTCGTCATAGAGGTCCTGAAAGGCGTCACGGTCTATCGTCTGGTTTGCTCGCAGTTCTATCGGTAGAGAGAAGATCCGGGCCATATCCTTTTCCAATGCCTCATCGGAGAGGCGCTCTTTTGGTATTGCCCGCCGGACCTTTCCGCCGGGGTCGCCCCCGGAGTCGTATACCCTGACACGGTACCCGCGCCTCGCGAGTTGCCATGCCGCCGAGAGACCACCGGGGCCGGCGCCTATGATTGAGATCAGTTCCTCACTTTTTTTTCGGGCACCTTCGGTGCGAAGTCGGGATAATATTCCCTGGCCATCCGCTGGATCTCAACGGGGCCATCGACCATATTCCTGCTACACCCGTCCATACAGGGAGCGGGACAGACCGTACCGCAGACGGACATTCTGAAGGGGGTAAACTCATCCATCAGGGACTGGGCCTCGTTGATCTGACCCTCTTTGATCAGGTTCAGGAAGACCGGCGTGGGGATTCCTGCTGGGCAGTTATAGGCGCACGGCGGGGTGAGATCGATGTGGAGGGGTTTGCGGGTTTTTATATTCATCCCCGGGGTGTACAGTTTACCGAAAGGCCGGGCGCCCTTCTTGGTAATTTTGGTGAATTCGTCGGGGGAGATGCGCTTCAGATCGGCCTCCATTTCCTGGGCGTATTCCGTCAGTGCCTCACGGAGAAAGGCCCTGTCCGTATCGTCGATATCCGAGAAGACCGCGCCGATTCCTAGCTGATGAGCCTCGACGTGCCCCCTCACATAGATGACGCCTCCGTGGATACCGGTACCGATGTCCTGCCCCACGGGAGACATGGGCACATTGCCCAGGTTGAGGACCACCAGCTTTCCCCCTGCCATGTATTCCCCGCAGTAGTCCTTCGTCGTGCCGCCTATGATGAGCCAGGGGATCTGGTCCACATATTCCTTCATGTGTATCCCGGCACGGTACTCGACGTCTCCCTGTATAAAGATCTTCCCGCCCCGCATGGAATGGCCGGGAATCTCACCGGCCTTCCCGTGAATAACGATCTCACCGGCATTCATGGTGTTGCCCACGCCGTCCTGCGCGTTTCCGAAAACCATTATATGGGAACCGTTCATAAAGGCCCCGAGATCCTGCCCCGGGGTTCCGTATACCTCCAGCACGGCGTCGCTGTTCAGCCCTCCGCCAATGTATCGTTGACCCAGGATGTTCTTCAGGAGAATTCGGTTCTCACCCCTGGCGAGATATCCCCGTATATGTCTGTTCAGGGACTTGTAGTACAGTCCCTTTGTGTCGATCGTCAGCATGTTTTATGCACCGGCGTGTTTAATTTCTAAAATTTTCAGTTCTTCTTGGTTCAATCCGATCCCCCTGAGCCTGTCGCGGTTGCTTCGGAGGGCCTCTATGGCGCTGATGCCCATCGATCCCATCAGCTCTTTCATCTCTTCCCCCCACGCATGGAGGAGATTTGTGAGGGCCTCAGTTGCCTGCTCGACATTGATCCGTTCCGCAAGGCCCGGCTTGTTCGTGGTGATCCCGTAGGCGCACTTACCGCTGAAGCACCTCTGGCATAACCCGCATCCGAGCGCTACCAGGACCGGCGTTCCGACATAGACGGCATCAGCGCCGAGGCAGATGGCCTTCAGGACGTCGGACGAGCACATAATCCCCCCCGAGGCGACGAGGCTGACAGTATCCCTGATCCCCTCTTCCCGCAGACGCGTGTCGGCGGCGGATATGGCGAGCTCGATGGGAATTCCCGTGCTCTGCCGTATCTGAAGCGGTGTCGCACCCGTGCCGCCTCTGAATCCGTCGATGGCTATGATATCCGCGCCGGCCCGCGCAACCCCGCTCACGATAGGAGCGACGTTATGCACGGCGGCAATCTTGACGGAGACGGGAACCCGGTATTCCATCGCCTCCTTGATCGCGTAGATAAGCTGCCGCAGGTCTTCAATGGAGTATATGTCGTGATGGGGGGCGGGCGAAAGGGCGTCGCTCCCCTCCGGGATCATCCTCGTCTCCGAGATGGCCTTTAAACCTTTTCTCCGGGAAGGTGCCCGCCGATCCCCGGCTTCGCGCCTTGGCCTATCTTGATCTCCACCGCCGCGGCGGATTTCAGATAATCCTCGCTGACGCCGAACCGCCCCGAGGCTACCTGGACGATCGTGTTTTCTCCGAACACCCTCAGATCCTTGAAAAAGCCGCCTTCCCCCGTGTTCCAGTACGTTCCGACGGCATGTGTCGCGCGGGCCTCCGCCTCCTGGACCCGTTTGTTCACGGCGCCGAAGCTCATGGCTCCGAACATGATCGGCACGTCCAGTTTGAGCTGAGGCCCGATCTCCTCCCCATACTGTGTGGGTTTTCTTCCCAGATACCGACGGATCTCCATGGGCTCCCTCAGGGGATCGATGGAGGGATTGGTTACCTGGCAGGCATCGAACATGATATGGTCGAAGTATCGCTTCTGGGGCCCCGTCGCGCCGTTTCCGACCAAGAGTACGCCCCCCTCCTCCCCCGCCTGCCGCCAGATGTTGCTTGCGTAATCGGAGGTCCAGTATCCGTGAGAGGTATGCATCGGCTGGTGCTCGGTGTGGATCGCGCCCTCGGGGCACATCTTCACGCACCGCTGGCAGGAATTGCATGCGGTGAGATTGGCCCAGGGCCGGTAGTGTGCCTCCCCGTTGGCACCCTTTACCGGCTTCAGGGATATCTCTCCGAAGGAGCACTCCTTTGTGCAGATGGTACAGCCGTTTGTGTAGTCGCACCTTTCAAGATCAAA
>JAFCZZ010000506.1 GCA_019314085.1 Deltaproteobacteria bacterium
ATGTGTGGTACCGGCCAATACAGGCACCCCGGTATGATCTATTTCGCCCCGAATACCCGTCTGAGCAGTTCAGTGGTACGCTTGGCGGGGTTCCCGCGGATGGCGGCCTCTTCCTGTGCCATATAATGGTTGATCCCGTCTATACCCTTCTCAACGACATAGTCAGTGAGATCGGCCTTCACCTCCGGTACGAGTGGTATGGATCGATATCTCTTCATAACACCATCGTAGGCCTGAACGGCCCCCACGCTTGCGAGGCTCCTCCTGACAACGGGCCGCATCTCACGCGCGAGGGAGGGAGACATCCTGCCCCGGAAATACCGGGTGGCGGCGTCCTGCGGGCCTTCATATATTGCCCGTACGTCATCGAATTTCATCTCGGCGATGGCCTGGCGAAAAAGTCTTTTTGCCTTGGGGGTCGCCGCCTCGGCGGCGCGGTTGAGTTTCAGTTCCAGGTCTTTAAGGGAACCGGACATGCCGATTTTCTCCAACGCGGATTTAACGGTGTTTAGCTGTTTCGGCAGGGGGATATGAACGTCCGAATCACTATTGAACCCGTTCACACGACCCAGACGGGAAACCACCCGCTCCGAGCCGACGCGCAGGGCATCCTTGAGGCCCGCCCCGATTTCTTCGACAGTGGCACCGGTCTGTTGGCTTTTTCCCGTAACGGTCTTCAGGAGATTCGTTCCCTTATCCAGCCATGTGTTTCCGGCCTGTGCCGGGCAGGCCAGCAGAAAAACCGCGGCAAGAAAGATACCGGTAATATCTCTGTGACGCTTTGCAGACCTCGGAAAAATCGCGTGCATGACAGACATCTTCACTCCTCCTACAGGACCCGTCAACTGATAACGGGGGTCGCATTCTCGTCGAAGGGATTCTTGCGAACGGCCAGGGAATACAGGTACGGATACTGGCCTTTCACGTGCCTCAGGTACATGAACCACTGCCCGATCAGAAGCCCGTACGCGCGGTTGATGTCCCCCACGAGGTGCTCGATATCCGACCGGGGAAGTTCCTCCAGATCTTCACGGCTGACCAGCTCATCCGTGAGGTGGAATACGGCCAGCAGGACCTCGGTAAAGTCCTCGTGCTCGACCAGGACCGGATTCTCCAATAATCTGGCAATAAAATCTTGTTTGTCTTCAAGGAGATCGAACAGGGCCACGACGTCAACACGATCTACATCTATATGAAAGGCGTATTTCTTGAGCACTTTCTGAACGGACGAAAAGTGACGATCGGACCAGTCCGGATCCACAATAAATCTGCCCCTCGTTTTTTCTATATCCCTGTCGTAGGAGGAAAAAAGCCTGAGGAGGTCATGCCCCACCTCATTGAAGAATATGCCACGAACCATATTGATCTTGCGCAGCCGGTGCTGCATCTCGCGCTTGAGGAGGACCATCTCGGTCGCGTTCGCGATCACCCCGATAAAGGTCCCGGCCCCCATGATAATCAGCAGGACAGCGAACAGACGACTGGTATTGCTTGTCGGATGAATGTCGCCGTATCCCACCGTCGACATGGTGACGATGTTGTAGTAGAGGGCTTCAGGGAAGGAAAGGTCCTCCAGGGCCATAAAACCGGCGGTCCCCATCGCGGTTACCACAAAGAAGAGGGCCAGGAATATCTGTAATCTCCGGCGTACCTCCTGCATGATCGATTCCCCTTATATTTTGTCTGCGGTGCGGCACAGCAGGCATGAGGCAGGCAATGCCTCGCGCGCAACCATGGTCTCTCATATTATAAATTCCCCAACGCCATGGAATTACGCGTGCATCTTACAATGTCAAGCCCGTTATATCAACTACCTATCGTGGTTCGATCCCGCGACCAGCCCGCGGCGAGGTGGTAATCCATCCTGTCGTAGAGGAAGATGATCCGGTTGTTCAGCTCCAGCGTCGTGTAGATCTGTATCGGTGATCCAAGAATCCTGCGCTTCATGACCTGGGCCCAGATCGCCTTTCGGCTCAGGGCCATCGCACCGAGGACAGAGGGCAGGGGAACGTCGCGATCGCGAAGCTGCAGGCCTGCCTTGAGAAAGTAGCCGGCCTTGAAGAGATCCCCCTTCCCCCGCAGGAGATTTTCGACCTCCCCCAGGGCTCGAGCATGGATCTTCGAAATCAGCCGCATCTGCGGGGCGATATCGGGGACAATTCTCCGGACATCTTCCTCCCAGTGACCCGCGATCTCATCCTTGTACCGGTCGATTGTCCGCACCAGGACATTTGAGAGGAAGGCCTTCTCTTCCTG
>JAFCZZ010000507.1 GCA_019314085.1 Deltaproteobacteria bacterium
CCTTTGGCCTGGAGCCTTTTGACCACCGCCACCTTCTGTTCGGGGAGCACCTCTGCCTGAACCTGACGGAGGCCGAGCCTGCCGGCAACGGCCTCGGCCGTCACCCGGTTGTCCCCCGTGAGCATGACGATGGCGATCCCCTCGTCGTGCAGATTCCGGATCGCCTCGGGGGTGGACTCCTTGATGGGGTCGGCGACGCCGATCGGGCCGGCGTCTGTGCCGTCGATCCCAAGAAACATGATCGTCTGGCCTTCGGCGCGTAGGACCTCGGCTTGGGGGGACAGATCACCGGGATCTATCCGCATCTCCGCCAGCAGGAGGAGACTGCCCAAGGCTATTTCGTGTCCATCGACCCGGCCGGTAACGCCCTTGCCTGTCTCTGACTGGAAACCGACAGCCTGGGCCGGCTCAATGTTCCTCTCCTGTGCGCCCCGGACAATGGCCTCGGCCAGCGGGTGCTCGCTGGCCCGCTCGAGGCCGGCAGCGAGGCGCAGCACATCTTTTTCCTCGACCCCCTGGGCCGCCCGCACGGTGACCAGCTTCGGTCGTCCCTCGGTGAGGGTCCCCGTTTTGTCCACCACAAGGGTGTCTACTTTTTCCATGATCTCCAGCGCCTCGGCATTCTTGATCAGGACACCGGCCGTGGCGCCGCGGCCGGTCCCCACCATGATCGCAATGGGTGTGGCGAGACCCAGGGCGCACGGACAGGCAATAATCAGGACGGTCACCGCGTTGACGATGGCGTGGGCCAGACGCGGATCCGGTCCCCACAACCACCAGACCACGAAGGCGAGGGCGGCAACGAGCACCACGGTCGGAACAAAGTACCCCGATACCACGTCGGCCAGCTTCTGGATCGGGGCGCGCGAGCGCTGGGCCTCTGCAACCATGTTCACGATCTGCGACAGGAGCGTATCACTCCCCACCTTCTCGGCCCGCATGAGCAAGCTCCCCGTGCCGTTTGTGGTCGCGCCGATCAGCGTGTCCCCGGACCCCTTTCCCACCGGGATGGGTTCACCGGTGACCATCGACTCGTCGACACTGCTCTCCCCTTCGGTCACTGTGCCGTCCACCGGAACATTTTCGCCGGGTCCTAGGCGGAGCATATCTCCGAGCTTGACCTGCTCAAGCGGGATATCCTCCTCCGTGCCGTCGGCACGGACGATCCGCGCGGCATTGGGGGCGAGGGCAAGCAACATCCTGATGGCGGTGTTGGTACGCGACCGGGCCCGCAGTTCAAGGACCTGGCCCAGGAGAACCAGGACAGTGATCATCGCCGCCGACTCGAAATAGACGTGTACCATTCCCCCCCTCATCCGCATGGCGGGGGGGAAGATCTGCGGGAAGAGGAGGGCGACCACGCTGTAGGTCCAGGCCACCGACACGCCGAGGCCGATCAGCGTGAACATGTTGAGGTTCCAGGTCCGGACCGACTGCCAGCCGCGGACGAAGAAGGGCCAGCCGCCCCAGAGCACCACCGGCGTGGCCAGTATGAATGAGATCCATTGAACGGCGCGCAGGGAGAGCCACTCGGGCAGCAGGGCCGGCAGGAGGTCGCCCGTCATGGCGAGCAGAAATACCGGAACCGCCAGTGCTGTGCTGATCCAGAAGCGGTGTGTCATATCGATGAGTTCGGGGTTTTCCTCCTTCGCGGTGACCGTACGCGGCTCGAGAGCCATCCCGCACTTCGGGCAGATCCCCGGATGGTCCTGCGTCACCTCCGGGTGCATCGGGCAGACGTAATCGGTCGTGGTCGCGGGAAGCGGCGCCCCGGAGGGTTCCAGGGCCATTCCGCACTTGGGACAGCTTCCCATGGTGGACTGACTGATCTCCGGGTGCATGGGGCAGGTGTAGAGGACCGACCCGCCGGTGGCGGGTTCAGGTGTCGGCTCCTTGTGCAGGTAGTGCTCCGGGTCCCCTTTGAACTTGTTCAGGCAGTGTTCACAACAGAAATAGAAATCCTCCCCCTTATACCGGTAGTGATGCGGCGAGTCGCTCGACACGTCCATCCCACAGACGATATCCTTCAGCGCGCGGCCCCCTTTTGTGTTGTCTGAGCTCCTAGCTGTCCCCCTCCTTATCCGTCTCCCAGACAGCCCAACCCCGCCTCTCTGTGAGAAATGGGGTTGTGCTGTACTCTGTCCATAAGTCCTTCTTTCCGACAGAAAAAGAAGTGAACCCGGTTATAAGATGTGTCCTGATGAATGTAACGCTCCGATAATACGTCTTTTACGATAATTGTCAAGGAGATTG
>JAFCZZ010000508.1 GCA_019314085.1 Deltaproteobacteria bacterium
GGGGTCTCGCTCAGTTCCTTGACGACGAAGCCCTCAAGCCACAGCCCCCTGGACTCCGCATCCGCCTCGTTGACACCGTAGTTGCCGATCAGGGGATAGGTCATCGTGACGATCTGGCCCTTGTAGGAGGGGTCGGTCAACACCTCCTGATAGCCCGTCATGCCGGTGTTGAATACTACCTCGCCGGTGCACTCCCCCGCGGCTCCGAAGGATACCCCCTCAAAGATACGGCCGTCTTCCAATGCAAGTAATGCCTTCATTCCTGTCTATCAATCCTCAAAGCCACCATGATTATGGGGTGAATTTTACCACCTTTTTGCCGTTCACCCACCCGACCCCGACCGCTTCGAGCAGACCCGCCTCCGCCAGTTGCCTGTCTGATACGGGAGACGGTGCTTCCGTCAGCGGGCAGGAGGCGCTCCTGTTCTTCGGAAAGGCGATTACGTCGCGGATCGATGGTGTTCCCAGTATCATGGAGATAACCCGGTCCATACCGATGGCGAGACCGCCGTGGGGGGGCGCCCCGTAGCGGAGAGATCGCAGGAAAAATCCGAATTTGTCCTTTATCTCCTCTTCGCCAAGGCCCAGGGCCTGAAAGATCTTGTGCTGCACATCGATGTTGTTGATTCGAATAGACCCCCCGCCGATCTCCTCGCCGTTGATCACGATATCATAGGCGCGGGACTTGAGGGCGGCAAGCGCTTTCCTGTCGGAGGGATCGAAGCCTGTGCTGTCCGGCGCCGTGAAGGGGTGGTGCGTGGAGGTGACGGTTTTCCCGTGTATCTCGAAGAGGGGAAAGTCGGTGATCCATACCGGGCAGTAGACATCGTGGGGGATCAGGTCAAGCCGCTCGGCCAGGTGAAGGCGGAGCATCCCCAGTGCCTTGTTGACCCGTGCATGCGAGGCATCGGCGATCATGACCAGCACGTCACCGTCCTCGGCCCCGAGGCGATCTATGATCGCCTGCTGCTCTTCCTCACTGAAGAACTGTACGATATTCGACTCCAGCCTGCCGCCGGTCATTTTCATCCAGGTCATCCCCTTGGCCCCGAAGGAGGGGACGATTTTTTTGGCGTACCCGTTCTGGAGGGCATTCTTGCTCAGCTTATCCGATTGTCCCTTGATATTGATCCCCTTGATGATGCCACCACGCTTAATGACCTGCTGCAGAATCCCGTACGAGGTGTCCTGCAGTATGTCGGTGACCTCGACGAGACGGAGGCCGAAGCGGATATCCGGGCTGTCCGATCCGGTGGTGCCGACCGCTTCCTGCCAGGTCATCCGGGGAAAGGGGGCGGACAGGGCGATACCCCCCACGGCAAACATTCGGACGATCAGTTCTTCCGTCACATGGTAGAGGAACTCCTCGTCGATGAAGGAGGCCTCCATATCCAGCTGCGTGAATTCCGGCTGCCGGTTCGGCCGCAGGTCCTCATCCCTGAAGCACCGGGCCAGCTGGTAGTAGCGTTCAAGGCCGCTGACCATGAGGAGCTGTTTAAAGAGTTGCGGAGACTGGGGAAGCGCGTAGAATTTCTTTGGATGAACGCGGCTGGGGACCAGATAATCGCGCGCGCCTTCGGGGGTGCTCTTGGTCAGCATGGGGGTCTCCACCTCTATAAAGTCCTGCTGGTCCAGGTAGTCGCGCACAGCCTTGTTGATTCGGTGTCTCTTGATGATGTTGCCCTGTATGGTGGGACGGCGGAGATCGAGGTAGCGGTATTTCAGCCGGAGATCCTCTCCGACCGCCTCCGTGCCCCCGACCGCGGCTCCGGCGACCATGGCCTTCTCCGATATGGAAAAGGGGAGAGCCCTCGACTTGCTCAAGATGGTAAGGGTATCGGCGATGATCTCGATCGTGCCTGTCTCAATGTTGGGATTTTCCGTCCCCTTCTTACGCTTGACAACGCGCCCGGTGACGCAGATGCAAAACTCAACTCTCAGCGAATCGGCCCGCCTGCGGTCCTCCGGCGGCATGAATTCCGGGCTGAAGACGACCTGCATGATACCGCTCCGGTCGCGCAGATGTATGAAAACCACGTCGCCGTGGTCTCTCAGTGCGTCCACCCACCCCGCCAGATCTACCGTACGTTCTACCTCTGACAGGGTCAGGGTGCCGCAGCCCGATCGTTCTGTGTATCCTAAATTCCCGACTTAATGTAACGAGGACGGCGGGGTGATCCCCATTGCCTCATAAATCTCGATCTGCTTCTGTGTTGCTTCCCCTACGCGCAGGTCATACCCCGGGT
>JAFCZZ010000509.1 GCA_019314085.1 Deltaproteobacteria bacterium
AGATGGTGTGATGGACATGCCGGTGGGTGAGCCGGGAGAGCTTATCATCAAGGGGCCGCAGGTCATGAAGGGATACCGGGATATGCCCGATGAAACGGCAGATACCCTCAGAGACGGCTGGTGCTATACCGGTGATATCGCCACCATGGACGATGATGGATATTTCTACATCACCGACCATAAGAAGGAGATGGTTATATCGGGCGGCTATAACGTCTATCCGCTCGATGTGGATGAGGTTTTCTACGAAAATCCGAAGGTACAGGAGGCCTGCGCCATCGGCATCCCCGATCCCCGGAGGGGAGAAAACATTAAGGTCTTTGTGGTTCTCAGGGAGGGTGAAAGCGCAACCCAGGAGGAGATGATAGCATTCTGCCGGGGCAGGCTGGCCACCTATAAACTCCCGACGGAGGTGGAATTTCGCGACAGGCTTCCAAAGACCGAAACCGGAAAGATCCTCCGCAAGGACCTGAGAAAAGAAGAACTGGAAAAGAGAAGGAAAAAGAGAACAGAAACTCAACCATAAGTAACGATGCGTGGACACGCTGGAGGGATGATGGCCCGGATACTGATTGTGTACCATTCACAGACGGGGAATACCGAGGAGATGGCGCGTATGGTTGCGCAGGGTGCGGCGAGCATAGAGAACACGGAGGTGACTATGAAGGAGGCCGCCGATGCGTCCCTGGAAGACCTCCTCACCTGCGACGGCATTGCCATCGGGACCCCTGAAAACCTCGGGTATATGTCGGGCGCCGTCAAGGACTTCTTCGATCGCACCTTTTATCCCGCGGAGGGGAAGGTGTTCAGGAAACCCTACGTTGTCTTTATCAGCGCGGGGAATGACGGGACGGGGGCCCTCAACAGCATAGAGCGCATCGCCCTCGGTTATCAGTTCAAGAAGGTATACGATCCCGTGATCGCGAGGGGTACACAGGGGGGTGTCACGGACGAGATCCTCGCTCGGTGCCGTGAGCTGGGACAGACGATAGCCGGCGGGATTGAGGCGGGGATATATTGATGATAGTTTCTGATTGAGGGTGTTACCGTACCTTGATAAGCGGTTCCAGGTAGTCATCCGGCCTTTCATATCCGAGGAGCAGGAGGATTGTCGAGGCGATGTTGGCCAGCCCCGGCTCCTCAATGTCGGCCGGTTCGTAGCGTCCGGTATCGGGACCGTGGATAATGAAGGGTACCGGATTGAGGGTGTGGCTCGTCTGCGGTTTGTACTCTCCTCCCGGACCCATGATGGCTTTTCCCGTCTTTTCGTCCACGGCTATCATCTGCTCGCAGTTTCCATGATCGGCGGTTATGATCACCGTTGCGCCGAGCACATCGGCCGCCTCAATGATCCTCCCCACCGCTCGGTCCACGGCCTTCACCGCCTCCACTGTTGCGGGGAGCGACCCGGTGTGTCCCACCATATCCCCGTTCGGAAAATTCAGGCGGAGAAATCGGTACGTTCCGGACTGCAGCGCTTCGATCGCCCAGGAGGCTATCTCCTCGGCCTTCATCTGCGGCGCCTGGTCGAAGGGGAGGCGGTCGGACTCGATCACTTGGCGGAGTTGTTCCCGTTCCAGAAGTAGGTAACATGTCCGAATTTCTGCGTCTCGCTGACGGTATACTGCGGGACGCCGTTTCGTGCCAGGTACTCCGAGATCGTCCGATCGATCGCGGGCGGCTCAACGAGGTAGCGAGGGGGCATGTGCGTGTCCTCGTCATACTGGAGCATGCCGGCATAGAAAACAGCAGGGTGGGTCTTACGTTGAAACCCGGTAAAATCGGTTTCAACAAAGGCGCGGCTGATTTCGAGGGCCCGGTCGCCCCGGAAGTTGAAGAGGACGACGCCGTGTCCGTCCTCGATCCGGGTGAGGGGCCTTTTCGGATCTTCGGGATCGTGAACGACCCAGTGGGGGAGGTACTGGTCGTCCACCGTCTCCTGCTCGCGCAGGGCCCTGATGGCGGTGAGGCTGTCGGGGAACCGGGGCCCTTCGCCCAGAACATGGGCGTGGTAGCCCCTCTCGACGATGGACCAGTCCGCCTCATAGCGGTCCATGGTGGTCACCATCCGGCCGCCCCCGGAGGCGACGAAGTACCGGCGATGTTTCCCCTGCAAGGCGGCCTGCGCGCGCAGTGACCAGAGATAGTCCTCCACCTCGCCGAAGTAGCGCAGGGCGCTCAGCGGGGGGACGTCACGTCCGTCCAGGAGGCCATGGACATACACCTCCTCCACCCCCTCCCGGTCGCACTGTCCGACCAGGGCGATCAGGTGCGCGATGTCACTGTGGACGTTCCCGTCGGATATGAGACCTATGAAGTGGACCGGCGTCTTCTTCTCCCGTGCATTGGCGATGATCTCCTTCCAGGCATTCCCCTCAAAGATGCGGCCGCTTTCGATGGCCTCCTCGACGAGTTTTGCCCCCTGGGAAAAGATCCTCCCCGCGCCGATGGCGTTGTGACCGATCTCACTGTTTCCCTGGTCATGGTCGGAGGGCATCCCGACCGCAACTCCGTGTGCCTTGAGACGGAGGGCGATCTTCTCTTCTTTCGTGAGCCGGCACAGGGTTTGCGGGGCCGCGATCTGGACGGCATTGCCCGGATATCCGTCCTTCTCTCCGCGGTACAGACCCACGCCGTCCATGATAATCAGGAACAGCGGCCCCTTCACTCCTTCATAGGTTGATACATGGTTCAGTTTCAAATGCATGGCATCTCTCCCAGGAAGATCCTATGCTGATAAAAGGTTATCGCGCTCCCAGCAGCTTCCTGGCGATAACCATCCGTTGTACTTCGTTGGTGCCTTCGTAAATCTGGCAGATTTTGGCATCCCGCATGTGTCGCTCCGCCGGATAATCCTTGCAGTAGCCGTAACCACCAAAGATCTGAACACCTTCTACGGCGGCCCTCATGGTCACATCGGAGGCGTACATTTTGGCCATGGCCGCTTCTTTTTCAAAATCGAGACCGTTGTCTTCGAGCCAGGCGGCCTTAAGTAAAAGCATTTCCGCAGCATCGATTTCCGTTGCCATATCGGCCAGTTTCCACTGGATCGCCTGGAAGGAGGTGATCGGTTTTCCGAACTGCTCTCGCTCCTTTGCGTAGGCAAGCGAGTCTTCCAGCACGGCCTTTCCGATGCCGCAGGCCTGCGCCCCGATGCCAATTCGCCCTGCATCGAGTCCCATCAGCATCTGTTTGAATCCTTCGCCGGGTTTGCCCAGAAGGTTTTCGGCGGGGACCTCGGCGTCTTCAAAGACCAGTTCCGCCGTACCGGATGCGAGGATGCCCATCTTGTCTTCGATGGTGCCTACGGAAAACCCGGGAGTGTTTTTCAAATCCACGATGAGATTTATAACGCCCTTGTACCCCTTTGCAGGATCCTCCGTTGCCGCCAGCACACAGTAATCAGCGACGTTACCGCTGGTAACAAATTTTTTGACGCCGTTGACGATGTATTTATCACCTTTGAGTTCGGCCCGGCACCTCAGTCCCGCGGCATCCGACCCTGCGCCGGCTTCGGTCAGGGCATAGCATCCCTCAACGAGTCCTCCCGCCACCGGTGCAAGGAACTTCTTTTTCTGTTCATCCGTTCCAAAGGCCTTAACGGGATAGCCGTAGAGCGAATTATTCACGGATGTGATGACACCGCAGCTCGCGCAGCCGCGTGAAATTTCGATCAGGGCCATGACATAAGTTACGTTA
>JAFCZZ010000510.1:0-1042 GCA_019314085.1 Deltaproteobacteria bacterium
ATGCCTCCAGGAGTATCCCAACTCCGGGAACCCGTGACACAGGATAACCAGCGGCCCCTGCCCCGCCTCTGTAACATGCATTGTGATGCCATTTGTATCGATGATACGGTCGACTGTCTCCATGTGCACCTCCTTGTATCCTCTATACTATAAGCGCCGTCCTGGCCAGCGCGCATAATTGATCTACGCTCTTGTTTTCGCGATAAAATTTACAACAACCTCGGCAAATTCTTCTCCTTTGTCTTCCTGGAGAAAATGCCCTGCCCCTCTGATTGTTGTATGGGGTTGACCCTTCGCGCCGGGAATCCGCTTTTGAAGAATGAGATCGCCGCCGCGCGTGATGGGATCACAATCACTAAAGGACGTCAGGAAGGGTTTTGAAAAGGTGGAAAGCACTTCCCAGGCCTTACGGTTGGCTGCTGCTGCCGGATCGTCCGGTGCAATGGGCACCAGGGAGGGAAAGATACGGGCGCCGGCTTTATAGCTGTCATCTGGAAAAGGTGCGTTGTATGCGGCGATAACCTCATCCGTCATCTTCTTTTGGGTGGCCATGGCGACGATAGCGCCGGCATCGAAATCCGGTGTTTCGATGGAAAACTTGCGCCAGTTCAAAAAAGCGTCGGTGATGGAATGGTCGCCCGTTGGCAGACCAGTGTTGGCGACAACCACCCTGGCAAACCGTTCGGGGTTCGCGGCCACAAGACGAAGACCGATTGTCCCGCCCCAGTCCTGGCAAACAAGGGTGATATCCTGCAGATCCGTCTTGTTCAGCCAGTTCTGCATCCAGTCCACATGGCGCTGGTAAGTGTAGTCGTTCCTTTCCGCCGGTTTATCAGAGCGGCCGAAGCCCACCAGGTCCGGCGCAATGGCCCTGTACCCGACATCTGTCATAATGGGAATCATTGTGCGGTATAGGTAGGACCAGCTGGGTTCGCCGTGCATCAGCAGTACCGGTTCAGCATCCCTCGGTCCCTCATCCACGTAATGCATCCTCAGAGTTCCACCTTCACCGTCAGGAACCTCTGCATAATGAGGCTCGAAA
>JAFCZZ010000510.1:1066-3830 GCA_019314085.1 Deltaproteobacteria bacterium
GGTGTTCTCAAAACGTGCATGCGCCTACCTCCTCATCATATTGTTTTTCATCTGGATAAACCAGCACCCATGACATGGCTACCGGTTTTTGACGACTGTTAAAACCCCTCGTATCTTATGGCCGGTATTCTGTCAACTTGTATTTTAACGACTGTTAAATATGGTTGACATTGCTTTTCGATTAATCAATACTTGGCAAGACTACGTGAAACAGGATGGCCTTCATTGAAGAAAGACAAAACCGGCACGCGGGTGACAACCGGAACAAAAAAAATCGATACCGTGGCAAGAATATGTGCCGCGGCAAAAAAGATTTTTTCCGAATATCCGTATCACCGCGCGAGCATACGAATGATCGGGAATGCCGCCGGTCTTAATTACCCGCTTATCGCCTACTATTTTTCTACAAAGTCGACGCTCTTTGAGGCGGTTCTTTCGGATGTATTTGAAGAATATTACCAGGCTACTGTGGAGTGGCTCAATGAGACAGGCGATATGAGTGCAACAGAGGGGCTGTCCCTCTACATCGATCGTCTGATCGAATTTACCCACACACATCCCGAGGCCTTGAGGATTGTGCTCCTCAACCTGGTTCAGGCCGACAAATCTCAACCCATTCCCGGTTACCTGGTATCGCAGATTTTTTTTGACCGATCGATGCCTTATTTGGGTGCCGGCGCCTATTATGCCGGCATTCTCGGGATGGCCCCTGACAGCCCTGAATACAAGGATTGGGTGAAAGAAAATCTGATGTCCTTGTTCTTACCCCTCCTGAAGCAATTGGTGCGCTGAGGCGATCAGGATTTAAAGGCTCAATAAACCCGTTGCAAGTGTTTTGTTGATTCGATCAGGCCGGCTTTCCCCGATGCGGCAGGGTGAGAGGAGAGAATGTTTCGTATCGAAGAAGAGCCACAGTAGTTCATGCAAAATAGCCGCTGCCAGTTTGTTTACTCACAATACATAGGAGAACGAAGAAATGGAAAGAGCCGAGATTTTGATAAAGGTCAGAAACTACCATGCGGATAATCATAATCATGTAAACAATGCACGGTATCTCGAGTTTTTCGAAGAAAGTTCATGGGATTTTACAGAAAAATATCCGCATGCCGGAGAGGTGTATGACTCACTCATAAAAAAAGGCATCATTCATGTGGTAGTCAATATAAACTGTAACTTCAGAAGCGGCGCCGTTGTGGGTGATGTGCTGCGGATTGAAACGGAGCTGGCCCGGTCAACCAGCAGAAGCTATACGTGGTCTAAAAAAGTGTATAACAATGATACGGATAAACTGTTGGTGGACGCGGAGCTTACGTGTGTTTTCATTCATTCCGCATCGGGTACCGTGGTTCCCATCAGTGATGAAATGACCGCGGTATGGCCTGAACTCGCGAACCGAATGGTGCGATGATATCGTCCGGCAGGGTGATGGTTGAGACTCACTTGAGATTCCTTTGCGTAATGCTCACCGTCAAGAATCGTCTGCTTGTACAGGGGATGGGGTAAATTCTTTATTCTTGATAGTTCCTGCTTTTCCTTCGTTCGGCCTTCCCCTTTTTGGATTACAATCCAAAGACAGACTTCCAGTGCCCGAAACGCTCTTCGCGCTCCGAATCGCTCCATTGCGGTTCGAACGTTGTATCAACCCGGTGCAGTTTCACCGAGGAATACGGTTCCCACATGCCGCAGGCCTCTCCCGCCATAAGCGCCGCTCCGTACGCGGTCGCTTCTGTCGGTTCCATCCGTTCAATGGCGCAACCCATCACATTTGACTGGGTCTGCATCAACAGGTCGTTTTCCGCGGCGCCGCCGTCCACGCGCAAGGTGTCCGGTCTGGGGAGCCCGGAATCCTGATAAATCCGGTCGACCATCTCGCGTACCCGAAACGCCACCCCCTCGATGGCGGCGCTGATAATGTGTTCTTTCGAGGTGGCCAGAGTGAGCCCTTCAAACGCGCCAAAACGGTCATGCTTACTGTGGGGCGTCCCCAAGCCCTGAAGCGCCGGCAGAAAGGAGGCTCCACGGGCATCAGTGCTGCTGCCCAGGAACGCTGCCTGTGAGGCAGTATCGAGAATCCCCACCTGCGTCAGCCAATTAAAGACCGCGCCGGCGGTGATGACCATCCCCTCAAGCAGGAACGTTTTCTCGCCTCCGCGGGTCCAGGCAACGGAGGGATAGGCTCCGACGGCCCGTTTGAGCCTGCTTCCCGTATTGACATCGCAGGTTCCGGATGTCCCGTAGCTGATCTTGGCCAGGCCCGGTTCCAGGCACGCCTGGGCGTACAGGGCGCTCTGCTGGTCGCCGATAATAGCTCCGATGGGGATCTTCGCCCCCAGCAGGTCCGGGTCGGTATGCCCCATAATGCCGACGGTCTCTATAATTTCAGGAAAAAAAGAGAGAGGAAGATTCTGGATATCCAGGAGGGTGTCAAACCATTTCCACTCTTTGAGAAAATCAAAATATCCGGTGGCACTGGCATTGGAGGCATCGGTTACGTGAATGGCACCGCCGCTGAGGCGCCATGCCAGAAAGCTGTCGACATTTCCCCAGGCCAGTTCGTTGTTCCTTACCCGTTCATAACCGTTCGGCAGGCCGGCAAGCACCTGTTCCATCTTGGAAGCAGCCGCGAGGCTGTTTAGCGTGATGAACCCTTTTTTCATCAGTTCCTTCGCCCGCCGTTTTCCGCGCTGGTCCTGCCAGACGACGGCGGGACCCAGCGATCTGCCGCTGCCGCGTTCCCAGACAATAATGGTCGTCCGTTGCCCGG
>JAFCZZ010000511.1 GCA_019314085.1 Deltaproteobacteria bacterium
TGCCGCTATTCCCGCGGCTGCGCCGCATCCCACCAGCGTTCTCATCCTGTCGGCGGAGACCTTCAGTATCTGCCCGAATGACGATCCGATAGCGGCGCCGATCTGTACGATAGGGCCCTCTCTTCCTGCCGAACCGCCAGAGCCGATGGATATAGCGGAGGCAATTGATTTTACCAGGACGACCCGTTTTCGAATGATCCCTCCCTTGAGAGCAACCGCCTCCATTACCTCGGGAACTCCGTGCCCTTTTGCCTCTCGTGCAAGGAAATAGACAATAAGACCAACCAGCAGGCCCCCTACGACGGGGGGGAAAAGCCGTGCGTACCACGGCAGGGCCATTAGGGTTGACAGGAGTTCCCCTTCTCCATTGCCGAAGGATGCCTTTTGAAAGAACCGTATCAGCCACCTGAACAGGATTGCTCCATATCCGCCCAGCAGCCCAACAATGATTGCCATGAATATCATCACGGCATGTTCATTGGTATGTAGATTAGTTAACGGTATCTTCTTGAAAAATTTCATACGTTGGTATCATTTCCACCCGTGTTTTCGACTCGGGCATATAATCCAGTTACCTGTCCTGCACACGGTCTTTACATAATCAAAACTGATGCTCTCGTAAAAAGTTTCCTCAGGTGTCATTTCGAGTGAAACGAGAAATCTTTAAAACATAAGATACCGAAAAGATAAGATTTCTCCCTACGGTCGAAATGACATATTTACCGAATTTAATTTTTTACGATTCCATCAAAACTCCCCCCTTACTATCTCTTAACCCCCTTTCTTTGCAAGGATAATTTATCAAACGTGATGTTCCGAATGCCGGATGCCGGTGTGTTTTGCGGTTTGCCCCCGTGTTGTGGTATGATCCGCCCAACTCGGACGAGGTATCCATGAAGATTACATCAGCAGAATTTATCAAGAGTGCCACCGATTCCTTCCACTATCCGGATGATCTCCTGCCGGAGGTGGCATTTGTCGGCAGATCGAACGTGGGCAAGTCCTCCCTCATCAATACCCTCGTGAACAGGAAAAGACTTGCCAGGACGAGCAATACCCCCGGGCGTACCCAGCTTGTCAATTTCTTCGTGATCAATAAGGTTCTTTCGTTTGTCGATCTTCCCGGATACGGATACGCCAAGGTCCCGCTTTCTGTGAAGAGGGGGTGGAGTGCAATGGTGGAGGAATATCTCGAGGGTCGGCGAAGCCTGCGCCTGGTGGTTCTGATACTTGATATCCGCCGCGAGCCCTCGGAGAATGACGATATGCTTGTTCAATGGCTTCGCGATCATCATATGGAAATAGCCTTCGTGCTCACGAAGACGGATAAAATTTCCAGAAGCCAGGCCAATATCGCTCGCCGAAAGATAGGAGAACACCTGGGCGTTCCGCATGACGAGCTCCTCCCTTTTTCCGCAAAGACGCGCTCAGGTAAGGACGAGATCTGGCGGGTGATAGAGCAAGCCTGTCGATCCAAGCCCTGACCACGTATTCCCTTACTGCCCGGTATTAAAACCCTTTTAAATACCCCTTTCAATTTAGGTCTAAAAACCTGCAATTATGTCTTGACATGGGCTGTAAATCCTGTTACCCAACCACCGACAAATTATTAAATGACCGGCGGTCATAATCTGTAATCAAATGGGCCCGCCACAACGGGTCCTTCACATCACATCTGAGGTGCAAAAAGCGGTGGTAAAAGATAGCGAAAAGATTGGCGCTGTTATGGTTGTTGGGTCGGGGATAGCCGGAATCCAGTCTTCCCTGGACCTCGCGAATTCCGGAATGAAGGTCTACCTTGTCGAAAATGATATCAGCGTCGGCGGTGTCATGGCTCAACTGGACAAAACCTTCCCGACCAATGATTGTTCTGCATGCATACTTTCCCCCAAGCTTGTCGAGGTAGGGAGACATCCCAACGTAGAAATACTGACAAAGAGAACCGTGGAAACGGTTGACGGCGATCCGGGGCGTTTCAAGGTAAAGCTTGCGAGGGCGCCGAGGTTTGTCGATGTCGACAAGTGCACCGGGTGCGGCGACTGCGCCGAGGTCTGCCCGGTGACGCTGTCAAACACCTTTAACGAGGACCTGGATGATCGAAAGGCCATTTACCGAAAGTTCCCCCAGGCTATACCCAGCGCGTTTGCGATCGAAAAGATAGGGACGGCCCCCTGCAAGGCGGCCTGCCCCACCCATATCAGTGTTCAGGGCTATGTGGCGCTCATCGCCGCAGGAAAGT
>JAFCZZ010000512.1 GCA_019314085.1 Deltaproteobacteria bacterium
GAGGCGTTTGCCTCGGGTATGACCACATGCATCAATGTGATGACTGATCCGACGGTCATAAGTCCCGGCAGTGTCGCGCTGGCAAGCCTGGGTGCATATAAGGCGGGATGATGGTGAATATGAGTAGCGTGGGGCCTCTGTGCCTGCGTAGCGTAGGGTCTCGGTGCCTGTGCGTAGCGTGGGGCCTCTGTGCCCCACAGAGGGGGCACGCTACGTACATCAGATTGAAGTTACTTGAAAATTTCAACACAGTTATGTCCGGGAAAGGAATTGTTTAGATTATGGAGATCAGAGAAAAACCCGAGATCAGCGCTGAAGAGGGGGATGTAATACAAAAGGGCACCCATTCTTTTGTATATAAGATGGGATTCTTATTATTCGCCTTTGCCCTTATGGCGGCAATAATGCTTCTTCCATCTCCCGATCCCCTGGAGAAGGGGGGAGAGTTGATACCCCGATCCCCTGGAGAAGGGGGGAGAGTTGATACCGCTCACATGGGACGCGAAAGCCGCCATGGCCCTGCTTGCGGCAGCAATTGTTCTGTGGATAACCGAAGTTATCCCCTTCAGCGTCACGGCGCTGCTTGTAATGCTCCTTATTCCTGTCTTCGGGATAGACACATTCAAACATGTCGTCAAACTTGGATTCGGCAATCCGATCATAGCCTTTTTTATCGGTGTGTTGATACTCTCTTCCGCGTTTACCCGTTCCGGAATGGGAAGCAGGCTGAGTTACCTCATACTTTCCATAATGGGAACCAGGACAAGGATGGTCATACTCGGATTTCTTGTCGTTGGAGCCCTTCTATCCATGTGGATCACTGATATGGCGGTGGCGGCAATCCTTATGCCGTTAGGAGTTGCCATCCTCAGGCAGTCAGGGGTCAAGCCCCTGGAAAGCAACTTCGGGAAGGGCCTGATGATTTCCTGCGCGTGGGGGCCCCTTTTCGGGGGAATTGCGACACCTTCGGGTTGCGGCCCCAATCCCCTTACGATCGGTTTCTTAAAGGAACTCGCCCATATCGATATAGATTTTATTACCTGGATGAGCATGGGACTTCCCGCTACCATCCTGATGGTACCGGCGGGCTGGCTGGTAATCACGACAATTTTCCCCCCTGAGATAGAAAGGGTTCCCATAGAGAAAGAAGAGATCAGAAAGAGGATTGATGATGCCGGGTCATTTACGAAAAAAGAGAGATGGACGCTTGCCATATTCCTGTTGACGATCTGTGCGTGGATTACCTCTCCCTTTATACGAGACATTACTGGTGGAAGGATCGATATGCCGATGCAGGCTGTCGCCCTGGGTGGAGCCCTGATGCTGTTTCTTCCCGGAATCGAGGTGATATCCTGGAGAGAGGCTCAGAGGGATGTGGACTGGGGGGGGATAGTCCTGATCTGCGCGGGGATATCGCTCGGGATGGTGGTGTACAATACCGGCGCGGCGCGATGGCTGTCATGGGTGTTTCTGGGCCCCGTAGTTCAACTGCCCGGGGTTGTGAGGGTGTTTGTCATTGTGTTGGGCGTAAGTCTGCTTCATCTGGCGTTTTCAAGCAATACGGTGACCGGCACGATTATCATTCCCCTTCTGATTGCGCTTGCGGCGGATCTGAACATAAACCCGTGGCTTATATGCGCACCGGCGGCGTTTACATCGTCACTGGCCTTTATTCTGGTTACCGAGACACCGACAAATATCATACCCTATTCGGCCGGTTACTTTGCGATCAAAGACATGGCGAAGGCAGGCATAATAATGACCTTTGTAGCGGCACTGTGCGTGAGTGTTTCAATACTTGCCTTCGGGAATCTGTAGGGGAGGGGAACCATGAAAGCCGCAGTTTATGATAGCAGGGAAAAACTCGTGGTTCGGGATGTCCCTATGCCGCAATCGGGTGCGAATGAGGTGTTGATAAAGGTAGTAAATACAGGCTTCTGCGGTTCGGATCACTCGATGATAGAGAGTGGCAGCCTGAAGGATGGTACCATAATCGGGCATGAGGTAAGTGGCACTGTTGCGGATATGGGAGGTGATGTAAAGAATGTGGAAACGGGGTCCAGGGTCATGATTCGCCCCACTTATTGCGGGAGATGCAGGGAATGCAGGTCGGGCAAACCATATCTGTGCCAGGTTGACAGACGCACCATAGGTCTCGGTGATTTCCCGGGAGGATTTGCCGAATATCTCAAGGTGGATCCCCGAATGCTGATCCCGATTCCGGAAGGAGTAGACTCGCAGAATGGCGCGCTTGCCGAGGCCTTCGCGGCATCTCTGCACGGGATACGATGTTCCGGAAAAGAGGGAGGGTCGGCGCTGGTAATAGGGGGCGGTTCCATAGGACTTGCCCTTGTCAGGCTGCTGAAGGTTATGGATTTTGGCCCGATTGCCCTGTCCGAGCCTGTGGAAGAAAAAAGGACCCTCGCGGTAAGTTTCGGGGCGGATACAGTGATAGACCCGTTTAACGAGAATCTGATTCTGAAAACAATGGATGAAACGGGTGGCGCCGGTTTTGATACGGTATTCGAGTGCTCCGGCCTTGGGGAATCCGTTCAGATGGCTGTGAACGCCGCGGCGAATGGTGGAACGGTGTGTGTGGTGAGTAT
>JAFCZZ010000513.1 GCA_019314085.1 Deltaproteobacteria bacterium
CACCCGATCCTCGTCGTGCTGGGGTTCCTCGGCTTCGAGCTCTACGAGTTTCTGAACTACTTCCAAGAAGCCGACTGGCCCACAGCCGAAACCGAAGAATTCATGGTAGGATTCTTCGTAGCTGTGGTGTTGCTCCTTTTCTATTGAGCTTCGTGTAGATTGGATTCCAAAAAAAGAAAAATGGAAGGGGGGCCGGCACCGGCCCCCTTCAGGACTCCGGCAGTGGCGCTACGCGAGCACTTCGATCGACACGCTCATGTTTGTCACGCCCATCGAGGCCGCCGTTATCAGGTACACGTCCGCGTCCAGGTTCGACATCTCCACGGTGCCCGCCGTTATCTCGAGTCCCGCGTGGTCCGCGGTGGGGGACCTGCCCTCCATGCGCATGTCGTTCAGCGTGACGGAGCCTATGTCCATCCCCGCTGCCTTCATGCAAAGCGCGTCCACCGAGGCGCCGTCTCCCGTTATCGTTGCCACTACGGTCAGGCCCGCCACGTCCATGGTCCGCGTGATCGTCATCCCCGATATGTCGGCGCTGGACATCTCGGCCACTATGACGGGTTCCATGCCGCTCTGATCCGGCCCCTGGTACATTCCCCCGTACATCACCAGATCGCTTCCGCTGATCGTGTCCGCCTGCAGGTCGAACGAGTACCCCGGCAGTCCGAGCACGACGCCCATGGACAGGGACATCACGAAGAGCCCGAGCATGGCGCCGACGCCGGCCACCGACAGGGCTGCGAGCTTTCCTCTGTGCAGCATTGCTCCACCTCAACTTTTTCCGCCCGCCCCGCGCTGGTTCGGGGTTCCGCTTTTGGGCGGGGAAGCTTCCACCGCTTCCCGGGCTCGCGGGTTGCGAGCATTAGTCGGGTTCCATGAGATCGCGTAGGCCCCGGCCACTATGGTGAACACGCACCCGAGCAGCGGGACGACTGGGGTCGCGTAGAAGGCGAGGATCCCCGCGGGGACGAGCGCCGCCCCGACGGCCGTGGTCGCGCGGGGTCCTGGGAGGTACGCGAGCAGGGCCGAGCACGCGAGAACAAAGACCGCCAGCCCCACCCCGAGCCAGAGGGAGGGGTGGTGGAAGTACAGCAGGAGCGGGAGCTCGAACTGCGCCGCCAGGACCATCGCACCCCCCAGCAGCCCGAGCGCGATCCCCCAGAGGGGGTAGCGGTTCCGGACGGGCTTCAGGAGCTCGATCGTGTTGACCGCCGCGACCATCGCGCAGACGAAGGCCACAAGCGCCCCGAGGGCGAGCCACCCACCCAGCGCGAAGCGGAGGGCGAGGCACCCCGCGCCCAGCCCCAGGAGCGCCGCGGTGGGCCTGCTGGGCACCGGCCTCGGGAGCTTCGGTGGCTCGGGGATATTCCACGTGAGCATAGCCAGGAGGCAGATCCCCGCCAGCAGGGCTATCCCCGGGGGCGAGCGCGCGAACCAGAGGAGGTAGCCGAGCTTCGGAACCACCGCCGAGACCTTCCCGACGACGGCCGAGCGCGGGACGAGCCACTGGTCCACCCCCGGGTTGGCGTCCCCCTTCGTGACTAGGCAGTCCTCGCCGACGGCCACCACGCGGTGCGCGATCAGCTCTCGGTGGTGGTAGTACACCACCACGTCGCCCACCCCGACCGCGGAGGGGTTCCCGGCCACGATCAGGTCGCCGTGCGAGATCGCCGGCTCCATCGAGGGCCCGACCATCACGAAGACCCTGGAGTGCAGCACCATCGGCAGCACGAGCAGGACCCCTAGGAACACCGCCGCCCCTACCAGCGCCCGCCTCACGCCATCACCAGCCCCTCAGCGCGCAGGTCGCCCCGCATTCGGATCACGTGCATGGTGACGTCGGAGAGCGTGGCGGGGTCCCCCAGGAGCCCTAGGAGCCACGGGGGGGACTCCGACCCCAGCCAGCCCGACCGGACGCGCATGCCGAAGGCGCTCCCCGTCCCGCGCACGTAGGTCACGTAGGCCTCGAAGTTCTCGAGGACGAGCCCGCCCGACGAGAGCCCGAGCACCCCCTCCATGAGGGGGTCCCGGATCTCCGCCCGCTCCGCCCGGATGCGCGTCGCCCGGATGCCTTTGTAGTCCACGGGCCCCTCGATCCGGTAGTGGTGAAGCGTGACCTCGCCCACCGACAGCTTGTAGCACGCCGGGGGCGGCGCGGGCTCCTCCGGCGTGGGCACCGCGAGCATTATCGAGGCGGGGACGACGAGGAAGTACACCCCGAGCAAGAGCCCTGAAGGGGAGCCCGAGCAGGCGGTCCCCCGGGAGGGAGAAGACCGCCATCAGGAACACCAGCCACCCCTCGAGGGCGACCAGACACCACCCGGGGAGGCCCGAGAAGAGCAGGGCGATGCCCACCAAGGCCAAGGCGAGGTCGAACCAGAGGCGCCGGCGGTTGACCCCCATCCAGAGGTTGATCGAGAAGTTGAAAATCTTGGACCAGATCCTGCCCACCGGACCTAGCATGCGCGCACCCCCCTCAGCTCCATCGACGAGGCGGTGAGGTTCTCGGCCACGATGCGCACGTCCTCAACCTCGAGTTTGGGGAGGATGTCGGTGAGGGCGAGGAGCAGCCAGTCGGGGATTATCTTCGGCTCCACCACCTCCCCCCCGACGATGTGAATATGGATGCGGATCCCGAGGACCACCGCGGTGAGCTCGGTCTCCTGGGCGCGGACCCACAGGCG
>JAFCZZ010000514.1 GCA_019314085.1 Deltaproteobacteria bacterium
TCGGCAATAACAGGGCATTTTGTCTGGAGCAGGAAGAATATGTTTTTATCCTCTTCGCTGAGCGATTCATAATTCCCCTGGCCCTTCGAAAGGATCATATCCGCCCCGTTATAATGATCAAGAAATTTATCGGAACATGCCTCCGGCACTACGCCGGGAAAGTCAACCCCCGTGTCGATTACCTTGACTATATCGGTCATGCCGACAAATTGCGCGTCTTCCATGGTGGCATCATTGATAACGGGCCCGCCTCTCACGGCATAGGTTATATCGAGGTTTGTCTTACGCAGGAGGAGGCCGATGAGTATCTTGTCCAGCACGATCTCTCCGGCATTGTCGCCCAGATAGAGAAGCGTACCGGCATTCTTGAGGGACTCTTCGAATGATGAAGAATCAAAGTGTGTCGAATTTCTCTCCGTAAAATCCCGAAATATATCCTGCATGCTGTTCCATCTTCGCTCGGGTCCCATGTCGATGAGATTTCCCACGGCAGCCAGCTTTAACGCGTCAGAGAGGGGCGAGGATGATCCGTCAATAAGACCGGCAAGATTTTCTTCCATGCCGAGTACCTGCTCATTGTGGAGACGTTTTATGTCCCTGTAGGGGTCTTTTTTGCCGGTCGCTTTTCGGATGGTGCTATGAATCATACTGCCGATTTGCGGAGGTGTCTCTTCCCTGGAGACCTCAAGCAGTTTTGCCATCACACCGTTCAGGACATCTCTCTGGATCTCTTCGCTGGCGCCTGAAATTCTGCTAGCCTCCAGTGCCTGTCTCAGAAAGCAGGGAAAACAATCCAGAAATATCTTCAAATCATAATTCCTTTCTAACCAAGTGCGTACAGTACGTTCTGCCAGACGGTCTTTATATCGTCGGAAACCGCACTGTCGGTATATTCCACGACACTGGTTTTCTTGATCTGTGCCTTTGTAATTGCCGTATCGTAACGGACCCTTCCCGCTGCTTTGACCCCATGTCCTTCTGCTTCTCGCTCAATTTGCTGTGTAATGTCGGGATTTAAATCCCACTTATTGACGCAGACAACCGTTGGAATTCGAAAATGTGCCGTGAGCTGGGCTACCCGAAGCAGATCATGCTGACCTGAAAGCGTAGGTTCTGTTACAATCAGTACGAGGTCAGAACCCGTTATGGACGCAATGACGGGGCATCCAACACCGGGCGAACCGTCGACAATTATGTATTCAAGCCCTTCTCTTTCCGCAATATCTCGGGATTCTTGCCGGATCTGTGCTACCAACTTCCCGGAGTTTCCCTCGGCCATGCCGAGCCGTGCATGCACCATAGGTCCATAGTCTGTAGAGGATGTATACCATTCACCGTTTACTGTTGGTTCAAAGGATATTGCTTGGGAGGGGCACACCCGAACACACACCCCGCATCCCTCACAGAAAATGGGATCTATATGAGGCGTATCTGCTGTCTTCCCATCGCTCAGGACCCGGTACTGTATCGCATCGAAGCGGCATTCTTCTATGCATCGATCACAGGCGATGCATTCGGCTTCCCGTATTGTTGCCTTTTTGCCACCGCTAAAATCTTTCCGGTGCTCTATCCTGGGGTTTAAAACGAGGTGCAGGTCGGCTGCATCCACATCACAATCCGCCAGGACTTTCTTTCCCGCCAGAGCTGCGAATGAAGCGACAATACTGGTTTTCCCCGTCCCGCCTTTCCCGCTGATGACAACAATTTCTTTCATAACATCAACTTTCCGTCCCTGTTTTTCCTTGTTGCTCTGTCTGTAGCGTATTCTCATGGAGATCGGTGATTCTTGTCCAGCAGGCTTCAAATGTTTTTTGATATTCCGGGAGTGCATGAATCACCATTTCACCTCGCGAGTAGGCCTCGGCGATTCTGCGGTCATCCGGTATTTCAAGAACAATATCGATACCTTCTCTCCCGCAGTATTCTTTTACACCCTCATTGCCGACATCAGAGCGGTTGATAGCAACGGCAAAGGGCATGCCCATCTCTCTGACCATGCCGACGGCGAGCTCCAGATCGTTCAGGCCGAAAGGGGTAGGTTCGGTAACCAGAAGGACAAACTCTGCATCTTTTACGGCCGCAATGACGGGACAGGATGTCCCCGGAGGGGAATCGACAATCAATACCTCGGGGTCTCCGGCGGCCTCTTTGACGCCGTGAATGACGATCGGGGACATCAGTTCACCAATATTGAGCAGACCATGAATAAAACGGATCCCATCGAATGCCGACTTCCCGGTACACCTCTACAAAGGCGTCTTCGGGACAAAAGAGCTTGCATGCGCCGCATCCATGACAGAGCTCGGGAAATATCAAGACCTTTCCCTTTACGACCGCAATGGCACTGAATTCACACACATCCCCGCAGATGCCACACCCCGTGCATTTCTCTTCAATGACCTTCGGTATCGTTGCCGTGACCGGTGTAGTCTTTTCAATTTCCGGTTTTAGAAATATATGGCAGTTCGGTTCCTCAACATCACAGTCCAGTAACTGAACGTCCTTTCCCTCATCAGCGAGAGTTAAGGCAAGGTTTGTCGCTATCGTTGTCTTTCCGGTGCCGCCCTTCCCGCTGGCAATGGCTATTTTCAAGGGGTTTACTCCTTTCTAACCCATCGTAATCGCATCAAGAGGACACTCATCAATACATATTCCGCATCCCGTGCATGTATGTTCATCAATGACGGCAACATCATTCAGGATGATTGCATCCACGGGACAGTACTCGACACAGGCACCACATCCATTGCATTTTTGAGCATCAACATGCGCGACTGCATGACCTTTGCCTTTTTGAACCTGATCGATCCGGCGTTTGACATCCTGAAGTTGTTTTTCGAGGAGACGCGCTTCCTCTTTGAGATCACCTGCGTCATCTTTTACAGGTATTTGTGGTTGAGGCACCCCACCGGGAAGGCCTGTCTGACCGCCGCCCATTCCCATGCCTCGGGCACCACCACCGCCCATGCCTTGGCCACCGCCGCCACCCATGCCTCGGCCACCACCACCGCCCATGCCTTGGCCACCGCCGCCACCCATGCTTTGACCTCCGCCTGTGCCCATTCCAAAGTGATCTGCCACATTTGACTGGCTCGTTGCGGCAAAGGCACCTGCCTTGAATTGTTCGACTGCCTGGCGGATAACTCCGCTCACGCCGACAATAACCTGAATACCCGCTGCCGAGAAAACCCGGAATGCATTCGGTCCGCAATTTCCCGTGAGAACATGTTTGACATCATACTCCGACATCAACTGCGCTGACTGGATACCGGCACCTCCTCCGGCCGCGACATTGGGATTTTGTAAGGCTTCAAATTCCATTGTTTCCGTCTCTATAAATAAATAATACGGGGTCCGTCCAAAACGGGCTTCAACCTGGTCATCCAGGGACGGACCTGTTGCTGTCACTGCTATTCTCATTCTTAACCCCTTTCATGAAGTAACGTATCGCTCGGCTATAGAAGGCCTCATGTACCAAGAAGTGAGTGCCAAACACACCGTAAGGTAAGCACTCACTTCTCA
>JAFCZZ010000515.1 GCA_019314085.1 Deltaproteobacteria bacterium
GCGACCAGAAAATGCTGGTCTGGAACGATCTCGACCCCGGCGAGAAAATAAAGATCTACGACCGGGGAGTTGATGTGACGACCCGTGAAAGCATACACGACCTCCTTGTAAGCTATAGATCAGGCGACGCATGGATTCCAAAAGTAGAGCAGTTGGAAGCACTCACTGTCGAGGCAAATTATTTCGTCGATTGCGTGATGAACAGCAAAACCCCCATCAATGATGGTCACGCAGGTCTCAGGGTTGTTAAGCTCCTTGAAGCGGCTTCGAAATCAGTGAAGCAGATGGGTAAAGTGATAGCAGTATGAATGACAGGTATCACTCTATATCCGATGACGTTCGGCTTGGCAAAAACGTGCGCCTTTCAAAATTCATAAATCTTTATGGATGTTCGATCGGCGATAATACAAAAATTGGTGCCTTTGTCGAGGTGCAGAAAAGCGCCGTAATCGGCAGTAATTGTAAGATTTCAAGCCACACCTTCATCTGCGAAGGCGTTATCATTAAAGACAATATTTTCATCGGGCATAATGTAACCTTTATCAATGATACCTACCCGAGGGCGACAAATCCCGACGGCTCATTGCAAACAGATGCAGACTGGTCTGTAGAACCGACCACGGTGCAGAACGGTGTTTCAATCGGTTCAAGCTCAACAATCCTCAGTAATGTCACCATCGGTGAAAATTCAATCGTCGGTGCCGGGAGTGTCGTCACAAAAGACGTTCCACCCGACACCATAGTAGCCGGCAATCCAGCAAAAATAGTAAGAAAAATCAACGAAAACAAACTCGATTCTGTACGGGAAGTGGTGCGATAAGGAGACCCCATGAAAGTTCCCTTTCTTGATCTGAAGCTGCAATACGAATCCATTCGAGACGAGATACACGATGCGATTGATCACGTCATTGAAAAGACGGCCTTCGCGGGAGGGCCCTTTGTCGCACAGTTTGAAGAAGAGTTTGCAGCATTTTGCAACTGCGATTATGCGGCTGGTGTCGGGAGCGGTACCGAAGCAATCTGGCTGCCTCTCATCGCACTCGGTATTGGTGCAGGGGATGAGGTCATCACGGTACCCACCACATTTATCGCGACGGCGGAAGCCATCAGTTACTGTGGCGCGACGCCGGTTTTTGTCGATGTTACAGCCGATACCTACAACATGAATCCTGAATTGCTGGAAGCGGCAATAACATCAAAAACAAAAGCAATTATTCCTGTTCACCTCTTCGGACAGATGGCCGACATGGATCCGATTATGGAGCTTGCCCGAAAGTACAATCTTCTTGTCATCGAAGATGCCTGCCAGGCCCACGGAAGTGAGTATAAGGGAGAAAAGGCAGGTTCCATCGGCGACGCGGGTGCCTTCAGTTTCTATCCGGGCAAAAACCTTGGAGCCTATGGTGAGGCAGGCGCGATTGTAACCAATAATGAAGAGCTGACTTCGAAGATCAAAATGCTTCGAGACCATGGCCAGAGGGAGAAATATTACCACGGAATAATCGGCTGGAACGCCCGAATGGACGGCATACAAGGGGCAATTCTCAGTGTAAAGCTGAAACACCTAAAATCGTGGAACGATGCCCGAAGAAAAAACGCACGCGCATACAACGAGCTACTTTCAAAATTAGACGGTCTTGTCACCCCTCATGAAACAGATGATGGACGGCATGTTTACCATATCTATGCAGTGAGAGCTAAAAACCGCTATGCCCTCATAGCAAAGCTTGCAGAAAAGGAAATACACTGCGGCATCCATTACCCCGTGCCGCTCCATTTGCAGGAGGCTTATAACAGTCTCGGATTTGGCAAGGGGAGCTACCCTGTATCCGAGAAATGCACCAAAGAATTTATGTCGCTCCCCATGTATCCCGAACTCACGGAAGCCCAGATCGAATACGTAGCAGACACAATTAATGAATTGATTTGATTAACGTTTTGCAAAATAAATGTAGCTTGCCCCGATAATATCGGGGCTCATTACAACTCGATAAATCCGGCAACTGGAACGATGTTACACGGAACTTCGATTTATCGGCTCGTTTTAGCCCGGTAAATCATGTAACTCACCAGGCGGAGCTGAATCTACCGCCCTCCTATTGAGACCTTTGAACAATGGGCCATTTTTTCAGAGCCCGGTTTTGTAGCCGCTTTTTAAAGAATCCTAATTCAAGATCCGTCAGACAGTACGGGTCGGAGATGACATTTTTGTTAT
>JAFCZZ010000516.1 GCA_019314085.1 Deltaproteobacteria bacterium
GGGTACAAGTAGGCTGGGGCGAACAGTTAGTTTTATAATCCATTCTTCCGATTTCGTTATGCCGGGCGCCCGGTGTTTCAGCCCGGGTCCCGAGCCCGTTTTGGGGAAGGGTTCGAGGGCAGCCCCTGAAAATGGGGATTGAAAAAATGAAGAAATTTCTGCGCCCGGCCTAGAGCTTGGAGAGGATCCGCTTCAGGACCCTCCGCTCGCCCGGGGTCAGCCTCAGCGGTCCCGCCAGCGCCCTGGCCTCCACCTCTTCCCGGTCGCGCCTGATCAGCTCGCGGATGACCTCGCTGCGGTTCATCCCGAGCTCGGCGGCTAGGAAATCGACGTACTCAAGGTCCCGCCCGTCCAGCCGGACGTTCAGGTTGTGGTCGCTCCGGCGTTTGGCCATTCTCCTTGTAAAACATCTCTTTACGCACGTTTAAAAGGGGGGAGCCGAACCGATAAAAAAAGGAGGGATCGAATGGCAACGAAGATCGAGCTGGCCAAGGACAAGTGGGTCCGCAAGCTCAAGGCCGGGATCCCGAAGTGGCTCGTCGAAGTGGTCCGCGCCGAATCCTACGACGCGTTCGTGCGCGGGCTGTCCTCCGCCTCAGGCATCCCGGAGAGCACGATCCGCGGAAGCATCGTGGCCTCCGAGTGGAAGAAGTTCCAAGAGGAGGTCTCGCGGAGCCCCGAAGCGTTCAGGCGGAAGTTCGAGGCCATAGCCACCCCCGAGAAGTCGGAGAAGTGGCTACGGGCGTTCAAGACAGCCCTGACGACCGCGGCCTGAGGACCTCCCCACCCCTGCGGGGGGTTCCTTTCTTTCCTTTTTTTTTTTCTCCAAGTTCGCTACCGGCACTCCCTGAGGGTCCTGATGACCTCGTCTATCTGCTCCCTGCTCTCTCCGCCGAGGCGGAAGACCTTCGCGCAGTCCCGGACGTCGCGACTCTTCAGCTCCCTCAGCACGCGGTCAGCTATGTAGGCCGCTGTCCCCTCGCTCGCCCCCTCGAGCCTGGTGAGCACGCGCTTGCTGACCTCGACGAACTCCTCGTCCGTGTACTCCCTGAAGCGGAGCACGACGAAGCGGGAGCGGAGCTCGGGGCTCAGGCGCTCTATGCGGTTCGCGGTTCCCACGGCCCAGACGCGCTTGCGCACCTCCTCGTGGGTCCCGTGGATCGTCTTGACGAGCTCGCCGGTCTGGAGGATGCGCAGGAGTATGTCCAGGTCCCGGGGGTTGTCGACCTTCTCTATCTCGTCCAGGCACAGGATGATCTCCCTCCTCGGGTTGTCCATCAGCACGTCGCGGATCCCCACCTTCGTGAGCGAGCTGCCCAGCACGAGGACGGAGTTCGGCAGCGACTTGATGCAGTCCAGCATGAGCGACTTCGCGGTGGCGGGGGGCCCCCACAGCAGGAAGTGGACCGGCTTTTCGGAGCGCAGGCCCCTTAGGATTATCCGCTTGATCGGGTCGTATCCGACGACGACATCGAAGAGCTGGTCGGGGATCTCGACCCTTTCCCCCGCCTCGGCCTCGGCCCCCGCCGCGAGCTCCAGCCCCCGGCGCACGGCCCCGGGGTTCACGAGCCGGTAGCGCTTGGTGCTCCTCGATCGGTACGTGTACTCGACGATCCGGTCGTTGAGCAGGCGGGCGAGCTTTCCCGGCCACACGCCGACGTCGCTCAGCTCCCAGTCGTGCTGGCTCCACCCGCTCCGCTCCTGGGCCTCGAGGCACCGCTCCAGGATGTCCCTGTACTCGGGGCGCTCGCGCACCAGCCTGGCGACACGCTCGGCGATCAGAACACCACCGCCCCTATGACTATCCCGATCAGCACCGCGGCGGCCAGCAGGAGCAACCAGGGGGTGAGGAGGACCACCGTCACGAGCACGACGGCGACCAGCACCGCGAGGACCAGGACCGCCAGGAGCAGGAGGGCCAGCTTCACCGCGGACCACACCGCCATCATTTCGCGACCTCCAGCACCCTCTCGCTTCCGCAGTAGGGGCACTCCCACCTCCAGCGGGGATCGGTCCAGCGGGCACCACACCTCCTGCATTCGTAAACCGTTTTCTCTTTATGGGGAAGCAACCTCCTCAGCTCGATGGCGTTTCGGACGCGGTTCCCCCTCGGGGTGCGCTCCCAGAACGGGCCCTCGATGATCACTTCAGGTGTCAGCTCCCTCCGCTCGAGTTTCCGCACCAGCCCCGTGCGCTCCAAGCCCTCCAAGACTAGGAACACGCGCCTCGCCTTGGGGTGCCGCTTCAGCCACTCCTCAGCCTTCATCATCTCTTTCTCACCTTACTTTACGGGTCTAAAGTTTCCTATCTCGTTCACCCGTTCACCTCCAGCCTAGCCTGCCCCTTGGGGGGGTGTTTGAGCCTCCACTTGTGCCAGTTGGACTTGTGGAGGGGCCGGATGATCGTCCCGTTCTCCCTCACGCCCTCGCAGTCGACGTACCGTCTGAGCGAGTGGACCGGCTCCACCATGCGGCCACCCACCTTGACCCTGAAGTGGCGCTGGAGCAGGTTGCGGGAGATCGCGAGGGCACGCAGGACCTTCCGGCACTCGGTTCCCTCGCGAACCGCCCTCTGGGTGTAGGAGTCCAGCAGGGCCTCGATCGCCTTCAACCCCAAGTAAACGTCGTCCTTTCTCACCCGCTCACCTCCAAAAAGTTACGTCCGGACGTAACTCCTCCCGCCCGCTCACCCGCTCGTTTCCACGCATTCTTCCACCACCTCAAAAACAAGATGTAAGATAAGCGCCAGCACATAGAAAAGAACCAACAAGCCGAGCAGAGAGTAAGGTGAAATACCTCCGCTGACTATGTAGCCAATTGCAACGCAGTCAGCTACCAAAATGGCAAGCACAGCAGAAAGCAAGATTTTCCCTGTCCTGTTCACCCACTCACCTCCACTTTACCCCACTAAAGTTTCGGGATCAATAAAAAAAGGGAAGGGAGGATCAGTAATCCTCCACAGCATATGGGCATTTTACGCAGGGGCCGTCCCACGTACATCCGTCCTCGCCCGCGAAATCGCAATCCGCGCACTTGTTGGGGAAATATGGGCAATCCTGGCCACACCGGGGATCCTCAAACTTCGTACACTTCATCAGCAGTCCTCCTCCTCGTCCTCCTCGAAATCATTCTCTTGGATGCCCTTGGCGATTTTGGCCAGCTCCATCGTTTCCGCGTCCGGTAGGCGCTGCAACTCCTCCGGCAACTGACACCAGCGCGCGATTATTCCCCGTAGCT
>JAFCZZ010000065.1 GCA_019314085.1 Deltaproteobacteria bacterium
CATATTGATACGCGCGTTTACACGCCGTAGAAAAATGTACGATGACAGAGGATCTGAGACCCATTTCCACACGTTGATTGAAAGATCTCCATTATACCGAGGGGTATTTCAGCGCCTCGGTTTGATAATGGGTGGTAAGGGCATCGATAATGGCATTGATATCCCCATCCAGTATGTTTTCCAGGCTGTACAGGGTAAGACTGATCCGGTGATCTGTCACCCGCCCCTGGGGGAAATTGTAGGTCCGTACCCTCTGGCTTCTGTCACCACTGCCCACCTGCTGTTTTCTCGTCTCTGAAATCGCGGCATCATGCTCCTCGCTTGCCTGTTCGAAAAGCCTGGCGCGCAGTACCTTGAGGGCCTTTGCCCTGTTTTTATGCTGTGATTTTTCATCCTGGCAGGTTACCACCAGTCCTGTTGGGAGATGGGTGATCCGGACCGCGGAATCGGTGGTGTTGACGCTCTGCCCCCCGTGCCCCGTGGAGCGATAGACATCTATTCGGAGATCATTCGGATCAATGTTTACCTCCACCTCCTCTGCCTCGGGCAGAACGGCCACGGTCACCGCGGATGTATGGATTCTTCCCTGCGCCTCGGTAAGGGGGACCCTCTGCACCCGGTGAACCCCGCTCTCGTACTTCAGTCTGCTGTACGCGCCCTTCCCCTCAACCAGTAGAATGACCTCCTTGAAACCCCCAATACCCCCGGACAGGCTGGAGCTGATGATTTCCACCTTCCAGTTGCATCGCTCCGCATAGCGGGTGTACATCCGGAAAAGATCCCCGGCAAAGAGTCCCGCTTCATCCCCTCCTGTACCGGCCCGGATCTCCAGCAGGACATTTCTCTCGTCGTTAGGGTCCGTCGGAAGTAAAAGAATTTTCAGTTGTTCTTCCAATGCCTGCAATTTTTCCTTGAGCTGGGGAAGTTCATCCTTTGCCAATTCCCGCAGGTCTTCGTCGCCTTCCTTGAGAAGTTCCTTATGGTCTTCGATCTGGGACCCGATATGGGTGTATTCCCGGTAGGTTCGTACAATCTCAGCAATGCCGGCATGTTCCTTGGCATATTTCTGGTACACGCTGTAATTGGCGATTATCTCGGGATCACTCAAAAACCCTTCCAGATCTTCATATCGTGTTTCGAGCTCTCTAAGCTTTGTCAGCATACGGTCCTTCCTGGACGAATGATAGTGATTTACTGTAAAGGGAGAGACGGCATTCGACGGGCGGCCCTTCCGAGCCTAAGAGCCCTTGATACAGATACCTGCTCAAGTTCACGGAGGCACAAAGCAAGAAAGGAAACCGTCCCCCACGGAAGAGCATCCATGGAGGCGAAACCACTTTGTGCCTGGTTATTAACGCTCACGGCTATTTTTCAAGGTCGCCATATTTGCGGTTAAACTTCTCTATCCTTCCGGCAGTATCCATTATCTTCTGCTTTCCGGTAAAAAACGGGTGACACTTCGAGCATATCTCAACCTTAATATCACCTGTGGTGGATCTGGTCTCGATAACATTCCCACACACACATGTTACCATAGATTCCTTATATTCCGGGTGAATATCCTTTTTCATAATTTGTACCTGCCTCCTCCAGCGTTGAAAATCCGGTATTATATCCATATCACGATGAATTTCAAGAAAATAAATCCGAAAGACTGTTTGGTTACTGTTTCATGGAGTCAAAAAATTCCTTGTTGGTCGTGGTCTTCCGGATTTTATCGATGATAAATTCCATGGCATCCACAGGGTTCATCTCCTGCAGGAGCCGCCTCAGTATCCATATCCGCCGCAGGTCTTCCTCCTCGATCAGCATCTCTTCCTTCCTCGTGCCGGAACGGACAAGATCGAAGGCGGGGAAGATTCGTCTGTCGGAAATCCTCCTGTCGAGGTGCAGCTCCATATTCCCCGTCCCCTTAAACTCTTCAAAGATAACCTCATCCATCCGGCTCCCCGTATCAATAAGGGCCGTTGAAATGATGGTGAGACTGCCTCCTCCTTCGATATTGCGTGCGGCACCGAAAAACCGCTTCGGCTTGTGAAGGGCATTGGAATCCACACCGCCGGAGAGCACCTTGCCACTGGGCGGCACGATGGAATTATAGGCCCGGGCGAGCCGGGTGATGCTGTCCAGGAGTATAACGACATCCCGGTTGTGTTCCACCAGGCGCTTGGCCTTTTCGAGGACCATTTCGGCAATCTGAACATGTCGCGAAGCGGTCTCATCAAAGGTTGAAGAGATGACCTCGCCGGTAACGCTTCTTTCCATGTCCGTTACCTCTTCGGGACGTTCGTCGATCAGGAGGACCATCAGAACTGCATCCTTGTGGTTTTTTGCAATACTGTGGGCGATATCCTTCAGGAGGACCGTTTTCCCTGTCCGGGGCGGGGAAACGATAAGTCCCCTCTGTCCCTTGCCGATGGGTGTAAAGATATTCATGACCCGTGTTGAGTAGTTTTCGGGGTCCGCTTCCAATTGCCACTTTTCTTCGGGATACAGGGGCGTAAGATTATCAAAGAGAATCTTGCCTCTGGCTGCCTCAGGGGGTTCGAAATTGATCGACTCCACCTTCAGGAGGGCAAAATATTTTTCTCCCTCTTTCGGGGGTCTCACCTCGCCGGCTATCGTGTCCCCCGTTCTCATTCCGAATCTCCGTATCTGGGAGGGAGAGACATAGATGTCATCAGGGCCGGGAAAATAATTATATCCTACCGATCTGAGAAAACCGAAGCCATCCGGCAGTGTTTCCAGGACGCCCTCTCCCGTGATCACGCCATTTTTTTCCGTCTGGTATTGAAGAATGGCGAAGATAAGATCCTGCCGCTTCATCCCGCTGGTACCGGCGATGTTCAGTTCTTTTGCCAGTTCATTAAGTTCACTGATAGATTTGTTTTTGATCTCTGAAATATTCATGTACCTTTCCTTTTTACTGGGAATTGTCCGGTTCTTACTCCGTATCCTTATGCGGTATACGCACAGTTAGGCCTCCTCCGATTTGAACGGACGGGCGATGTGTCTCTCTGAAAATTATGGAAAGCATAAAACAGGCCTTGGAGGCAAACCAGAATTTCTTTACAACACCAAATTCCTACAAACGTTGAGGACCCGGTTGATTGCAGTTACAGAATAACTATTGAATTTACAATGAATTGAGGCGATCCATCGGCCCCTTTATACAGGTTGTACTGTGCAATGATCTTGTCTTCTCGGTAGCTAATACGGTCTCCTGAAATACTTTGGAAAGGAAGGTTTTAGCACGCAACATCGATAGAAACAGGCATCTATATCAAATCAGCAAGAATGTCAAGAAGTTTTTTACATGGTGCTCCGTCCCCGCGGCTCTAGCGGAGCATGATGAAGCTGAGCTGTCTTCCGGTAGTTCCCGCTTCTCCTCGGTGTGAAAAAAAGATGTCATGTCGGCAGGATGTGCAGATGTCTGCGGAGAATATGTTTCCCCGAGGAATACCCGTGCCTTGAAGCTGGGATCTGTTAGCGGCAGACAGGTCCAGCATCCATTTTCCTTCCCTTCGACTGCCTGTCAAGGCAACAGTTCCTTCCCGTGTGTTGTCGAAACAGTGAAAAACGGCCTCATCAACCTCGTAGCAACAGGGCCCGATGGCGGGACCGATAACGGCCAGGATGTCCCCCGGCGTGGAGGAAAAGGACTCCATGAAAACACGGGCGGCCTTGGCGGCGATACCCAGTGCAGTTCCCTTCCACCCGGCATGAACGGCGCCGACCACCCGTCTTCTGCGGTCGGTGAGGATTACCGGGACACAGTCAGCCGTCTTTATCCCGAGGGGGGTTCCGGGTATCGCGGTAATGATGCCGTCGTATTCGAGGGAGGCACCCTGCCTCCCACCCCGAAAGGTCTCATCAATCACCAGAAGCCGGTCTCCGTGGACCTGATCTACCGTAATGATGTCCTCTGGGATATTGAAGGCGGAGCGGAGTAATTCCCTGTTGCGCGCCAGGTGTTCGTCCCTGTCACCCACGTTCACACCGAAATTGAGATTGGCCAGTCTCCCCTCGCTGACTCCTCCCCATCTGGTGCAAAAGGCGTGGGTTATGAAGCCGCACTCACCCAGCGCGCAGCATTCCATATACCGCACGTCGCCCATCCGGGAAAAGCTGAATGTGCCTCCGGTTACATATCCGTTTTCCGGGTTTTCAGGCATCACTTTCTCCCTTTCCTAAGACCGCGCATACCTGTGCCATATCATCCGGAAGCTCAGATGAAAAATGCATAGGGTTGTCCGTGATCGGATGACGAAAGCGCAGTTCACTCGAGTGGAGAGCCTGTCGGTGCATCTTTCTCAATGTCACCTGCAAGGCATTGTCCTTCACCACCTCAATCCTTCTCTTTGAATTACCGTAGACGGTATCCCCGACAACGGGATACCCGATTGCATTCAGATGCACCCGGATCTGGTGAGTCCTGCCCGTCTCAATCCGGACACCGAGGAGCGTGGCAATTCCGTATCGCTGCTCAACACGCCAGCGGGTCAGCGATTCCTTCCCTCGTTTGCTCCCGGTGGACATCTTTTTCCTGTCCACCGGATGTCTGCCTATGGGGAGATCGATGATCCCCTCGGTCCCCTGCGGGTTTCCATGAACAAGCGCACGGTAGATCTTCGTGATGAGATGTTCCTTGAACTGATTCGCCAGGTTCGCATGGGCCGGATCCGATTTGGCGACCACCATCAGGCCGGAGGTATTCTTGTCCAGACGATGCACGATGCCGGGCCTCTTAACGCCGCCGATCCCGGAAAGATCGGTGCAGTGAAACAGGAGGGCATTGACCAGGGTGCCGCTACGGTTTCCCGCTGCGGGATGCACCACCATCCCGGCCAGTTTATTCACCACCAGGATATGCGCGTCTTCGTAGCGGATATCCAGGGGCAGTTCCTCCGGGGCAAGATCGTATTCCGCCGGCTCCTCCCGTACAATAAGGATCAGATCACCGCTCTTCAGAGGGTATTTCGGTTTTACATCCAGACCGCCGACCCGTATCAATCCCCCCTCAATCGCCCGCTTGATCTGCGAACGTGTACCGATACCCTGTTGAGACAGAAAGACATCAAGTCGCTCTCCGCTCTGAGCGGGGGGCACCTTCAGCGTCAACGCCTCATCATCTTCAGATGTTATCTGTATGTTCATCGTAATAATCGGTTAAGAAACGGCGAAAAGAAACCTGCTAAGCTATGTACGCGTCCCTGCGTGGGGAGGATGAAGCCCGCTTCAGATCCTCACGCCAATAGGGCTTATAACCCATGAAGGTCACGCCTCTGTGGCTATCTGCTTCATGCCGTCCGTTATAAACACCAATTCCTCTTCCGCTATTGTCCGAAGGTCGAAGAGGACCGTGTCTTCGTAGATTCTCGCAATGATGGGAACGTTCAGTTTTCGCAATTTCCTTTCCAACCTGCTCGGCGAGATACTCCGGGAGTGTACGGTCACGACAAACGTCGGGATTTCCTGCGTGGGAAGTGATCCGCCCCCGGCCATGGACGTGTTTCCCATAATGGAAAAGGTTAGATCTTTCAGGGATAATTGCTCCAGGAGGGCGACCAGGGTATGGGCCCGTTTTTCGACCTCGGCAACCGGTTCCGTCAATGACCGCAGTACCGGTACGTCACGGACCGCACGGTCAAGATCAATGTAATTCATCATGGTTGCCTCGAGAGCCGCGAGGGTCAATTTATCTATCCGGAGGGCACGATTGAGGGGGTTCTTCTTTATCTTTTCCAGAATCGTATTTTTCCCCAGGATTATTCCGGCCTGAGGTCCTCCGAGGAGTTTGTCGCCGCTGAATGTGACGACATCCGTGCCCGCCTTGATGACCTCCTGAACCGTCGGTTCTCTTTCAAAGCCGTACGAATCCAGCGGAACAAAACAGCCGCTCCCCAGATCGTTCATCACCGGTATCTTGTTTTTCTTTCCAAGCTCTACCAGCTCACCAAGACCTATCTCATCCGTGAAACCAAGCACCTTGAAGTTGCTCGTGTGAACCTTCAGAATTAAACCGGTATCGGGGCACACCGCATTCTCGTAGTCCGAAAGGTGTGTGCGATTGGTGGTGCCTACCTCTCTGAGGACGGCACCGCTCTTTTCCATCACCTCGGGTATGCGAAACGCGCCCCCTATCTCAATCAGTTCACCCCGCGAGACAATCGCCTCTTTTCCCTCTGACAGAGTGTTGAGAACGAGAAGAACGGCAGCGGCGTTATTATTGACGATAAGGGCATTCTCCGCCCCCGATATGCAGCAGAGGAGTTCGCGGACATGATCGTAGCGGGTTCCCCGTTTCCCCTCGTCGAGATTGAATTCCAGGTTTGAATACCCCGTGCTGATAGCAACGATCCGTTGCAGGGCATCCTCGCACAGGGGAGCCCTCCCCAGGTTCGTGTGCAGGATGATGCCGGTAGCGTTCACCACGCGATGCAGGCTGTAAACATACAGGGCGAGCAGCCTCTTGCAGACCTCTTGTGCCGCCTCGTCGGCGGAGGCGGGGACGACACCCGTTCCCCCCTTCTTTTCAGAGTCCAGTATGGTCCTGCGCATCTCTTCGACGACTTGGCGGCATTTTCCCACCACAATGTCCCGCGACACACCTTCAAATACGCAACTGTTTCCAAGGAGGAGAAAGACCTCATCGATCTTCGGAAGGTTTTTAAGCAGCTCTCTGGTCTTGTCATTCATGGCATAACATCACATTGAGCGAGTACTACCCGGGAGAAACTGGGGTTTAACTTTCCAGGGGGTTAGTCATATGAGAAAAGATCCGAAAATGCAAACAAGAAACTACCTATTCAAGCAGAAATCACGAAAGTTGTTAACCGCAGTGAAGAATTCCCGCATCATGATAACCCAGTAATACCTGCCGCGGTCTGTCAGAGACAGAGTGCCGTGGTGATAGCGCAACCCTCCTACCAGCATAAACGCGAGTATTTCCTTCCAGAGGTAGCGTACAGCCCTGCCATCATATTTTCGATTCAATGGCGCGATATCCAGTTCCAGGCCGAACAGTTTCATCAGGAAATCATAGCGCGCCTGCTGCGGGGGTGTAAAGTCACGCGAAGCCATCAGGGGGAGTTTTCCCCTGCTTAAAATATCAATATATCGAGGTATATCAAAGGTGTTTGCGTAGCACCTGCCCTTCATGTATCCGATCGATCCGCTGCCCAGGCCGGCATATTCGTCATAGTCCACAATATACTCATCAATCATGGTACCTCTCCGGGAGAAGCACCACGCGGACGAAAAACGGTACGAGGGGACAAGCCTCTCTGCAATGATCCGGTAGAAGGTCTCTTCTTTCCGGTAATCGACCCTTCCCATCGACCCCTCCACCTTTCTGCGTGTAGAGTCCGAAACCATCAGGGGGTAGTAGGTTACCTGATCCACACCCGTCCGGATCAGGACATCCAGGTCTTTGCTCAGGCTTTCCTCTGTCTGTACGGGAAAGTTAAAGATCATATCGGCATTCAGTGTATCAAATTTTTCTGAAAGATTCTCGATCCTTGCGGCAATCGCCTCGCCGCT
>JAFCZZ010000517.1 GCA_019314085.1 Deltaproteobacteria bacterium
GCCTCCCCCGCCAGACCCGCGGAGATGACGAACACCGAGCCGAGCACGACACCGAGGACCACCTGCCTGAAGGTGGGCTCCCCGGTGCCCATGACCGCCACCGGAGATGCCAGCGACCTGAACTCCATCAGAGCCGAGAAGAGGAACACCGATGCCATGACGACGTACGTGAGCGTCACCTGAGAGGTCGGACCGAAGGAAGACATGATCCACCCGCCGAACAGGAGTGTGGCTACCACGAGCAACTGAACGCCGGTAAGAGATGTCCACGAACCCGGGGGAGCTGAGGTCTCCCAGTTCTCCGGTCCCCTCCACCTCTTCGGCCAGAGGAATGCGAGCATCGGGAGGAGCAAGAGGAGCACGAGCCATCTGAGGTCGATTGGGGGTGCTCCCGGGAAGATTGAACGCTCGACCGGCTTCGTGATGGACGGGGCGGGCAGGGGCGTTGGAAACGGGGCATCCGTGGGTCTCCCCTGAATCCCCATGAAGAAGCTGTAGAACTCCCTTATCCCCAGCTCGCTGTACTTCCCGGACTCAAGCAAATAATAGTAGTTCTCGCTGAGGTAGTCCTCCTTGTCCTCCTCGCTCACGACCTCCAGAGTCACGACCGTCTGAGCCGGGGAGTAGCCCGGATACGTGGCGGAGAAATACACGTCGTAGGTTCCGACCGGGACATACTCTGGAACCGTGACGACAACCCCGTAGTTCCCGTTGCCCAGCGGAGCCAGACCCACGCACTCACCCCACGGGAGGACGGAGGAGACGATGGCATCGGACACTGAAATGGTCTCCACGGTGCTCCCCCGTTGAACCGTGCGGGTCACGTGTGCGGAGAGCTTCGCGTCCTCCCCGGGACACACGTACGGACAGCCGAACAGGTCCGTGACCTCCGCCGTGATTGAAAGCTCCTTGGAGGTGGGATACACCACCGGTGGTGGTGGCGGCGGCGGTGGCGGTGGAATGTACATCCAAGCTGTTAGATAAACACTACCCAATACACATGCTGAAACAATGGAAGCATCTTTAGACATGAATGAACCCGCACCATCAATGCCGGTGCAGTACTCCCAGATGGGGTCTCCGGAAGATGTCGAAAAGAAAATTATTTTGTGTGGATCATAGACTCCTGCCAAGAGATACTCGCCGTCGTCGGACAGAACAACTCTACGTGCATAACCCGACCCCGAATCATAGCTCCATATCGGTTCGTTGTCGCTCGAAGAGAAGAGATAAATCATACCATCGCTTCCGTTGGCTACTGCTATCATCGATCCATCGGAAGAAAAATCAATATCATGTGGTCCCACCGAAGAACCTTGCCAAGTCCAAACTGGAGTGTTATCGTCTCTGGAAAAGTAGTAAAGAATGTCATCATATCTTCCTACGCAGAAATGAGACTCATCCGGGTCCCACGCTATGGAAAAAACTTCGTCTCCTAACCAACTAGTCCAAAGCGGCACGTTATCGTTTTTTGAAAAGAGATAAATTTTTTCATTATCGCCTACCACTAAATATGAACCTGTGCTGGAGAATGACAAGCTAACTCCTGCCTCAAAATCGTATGACCACTTCAATGTGTTATCCGCCGTGGAAAAGAAATATACTACCGCTCCCGGACCTTCAAATGCCACATAGCTACCATCATCAGATACCACAGCTTTATCAATTTCTGCACCTGCTAAATCACCTCCTTGACGAGTATCATAGGTCCAGAGTGGTTCATTATCGTCTTTAGAAAAGAGGAAGCACATACCATCGTCGGCTCCCACGGCTATGTAATCGCCTGACGAGGACATAAATTCAAAATTTGGTATAGCACCAGTATCGATGTATAACTCGTAAGAGTAGCTAAACTTCCACAACAAACTACCATCACGGGAGAATAAGTACAAACCCGGTGAATTTTCAATGACTAGAGCGATATATGCTCCATCAGAAGAAATATCTAAGCCACTGATGTTGCTAGCACTATCGTTTGTCACGGGAACCCCATATTTCCAAGCGACCGTGTTGTCCATCGGGGGCTTCGCCGACACGGCGGGCAGGAGGAGAAACAGCAGGGGCACCGCCAGCACGAGCGCTTTCCTCATTCTATCCACTCCTCACGGCGGTCATATTTAGCTTTTGCCAATTTCCTTATCAACAGGGACAGCCTGCTGGCCGCCTCGTCGTTCCTCCGCTTCAGGACGAGAATTCTTATCGTCTCAAG
>JAFCZZ010000066.1 GCA_019314085.1 Deltaproteobacteria bacterium
GGCCGCCGCCGGGGCCGCCGGGGCCGCCGCCGGGGCCGCCGAACTCAAACGCTGCGCGGAACTCGTCCGCAAGCGCATCCCCTTCGAAACAATGCGAGACGCGCTGCTCGCTGTGCAAGCAAAGCTATGACCGCGCTCCACATCCACGATCTCTTGCGGAAGCGACTGCTCGAAGCGGCTGGCATCGTCGAGCTGCCTCGCTGCCACCTGCCGCTCGAGATGGTTGAGAGGTCGCAGTGGAGCCACCGATTCGAGAGGCTTCAGCGGGCCCGAATGGTGATGGGGTACTACCGCTATGGCGGCCTCAGCACCCCAGCCCGCCGCGCCAAGCTCTACGACAACGTAGGTTCAGCCATCTACCGGCTGCAGCGGTACTACCGCACAGGCAACCAGGAGTTTCTCGTCGATGCGGCCAACTTGTGCATGGTCGAATTCATGGTGCCGAGCTGCCACCACGCCCCGTGCTGGCGGCCGGTTGACGACGGACAACACACCAGGAGCAAGTGATGCGTTTCATACAACCGAGCTTCAAGATCATGCAGTGCCCGGACGGCGAGGAGGTGCTCGCCTTGTTGGAGCGCGCCGCGCGAACTTGCTACAAGAGTGAGAAGAAGATCTATCCGGGCGAGCCCGACTGGGACGCTGAGCAACGAATGGTGCAAGGTAGATGGAAGCGTGAGCCGTCAAGCCATAGGCTCGTGCGCAAGGTGCTTGAGCTTGGCCATCACAGCGTGATCGAACACATGGTGGTGACAGTGCGCTTCATCTGTAACCGCGGCGTCTCGCACGAGCTAGTGCGCCACCGTATCGGATCTTTTTCCCAGGAAAGCTCGCGTTATTGCAACTACAGCAAGGAGCAGCACGGTAGTGGGCTAAACATCATCGAGCCGAGCTATCGGCCGGCCATGCCGCCATACAAGTTCGACCCCGAGAGCCCACAGACGTCGATGGACCAAGAGGCGCAGTGGACTAAAGGCGAGCATCGTCGAGTGATGTGGGAGCTGGCGCTCAGGAAGATAGAGGATACCTACCTCAAGTTGATCGAGTTGGGTGAGAAGCCAGAGCTGGCACGAGACATCCTGCCAATTGGACTCAAGACCGAGGTGGTTACGACGTTCAATCTGCGCGAGTGGCGGCACGTGTTCACACTACGTGCTCTGAACAAGCGAGCCCACCCCCAGATCCGAGAGCTAATGCTCCCGCTACTGCACTGCCTAGCGGCTCGCATCCCCATCGTATTTGACGACTTGGTGGCGGAGTCCGAAAGGCGACTCGACGCCATGGACGTTCTACCCCTTTGGCGTTCAACAATGGAGACAGAATGAAAACTCGAGTGTACCAATACGGCCTACTGCGCCCCACAGGAGAGGCCGATCTAGTCTGGGAGCAGCTGCACTCAGCGCACCGCTACCGCAACCTGCTGACGGAGCTGGAGCGCAAACGGCGCGACAGCTTGCGCTCCATCATGTCGTCCTACGCCGACATTGCAGTGCTCGAGCAGGCGGCAACCGAAGCCAACGATAAGCGGCAGGAAGCCCTCGGCGCCGTCAAGTACGCGCGAAAGTGCTCACGCTCGCGCTCCGAGTCGCAGGCTGCTCGACAGCAGCTGCAGGCTGCACGCAAACTCGTCAAGGTGGCGCGCGAAGCGCTCCGAGAGCGGCGCCGGGCGCTACTAGAAGATGAGAGCGCGCGCCTGCAGTGCGACGAGGTCAATGCGTGGGCGGGCGCGCAGCGCCGGGCTGCACGAGCCGAGTGTGGCTGCTACTGGGGCACGTACCTGCTTGTTGAGGCCGCCATGGACGCAGCTCAAAAAAGCCCGCTTTACGACGGGGCCGAACCCAACGACCCGCGCTTCGTGCGCTGGCGCGCTGAGGGCTCAGTGGGCGTGCAGGTGCAGAGGGGGATTTCTTGTGGCGACGTTTTCGGCAGCGACACGCGCATTCAGATCGATCCAGTCGATGAGCTGGCCTGGCACTCTGAGACCCGCGGGCAGCGACGCCGACTGAGTCGCACCGCACTGAGGCTGCGCGTGGGCAGTGGGCCCAAGGGCGAACCCGTCTTCGCGCAGTGGCCCATGGTCATGCACCGGCCGCTGCCGGAGGCCGGCCAGATCATGCGGGCCACCGTGTCGGTCAAGCGCTACGCTGGACGGGACAAGTGGTCGGTCGAGCTCACCGTGCGATTGCCCGACTCTTGGCAGCATGGGATCTGCGGCAAGGGCAGGGTCGCCGTCGACATTGGCTGGCGCGCCATCGACGCAGAGTTGCGCGTGGCCTATTGGCGCGGACAGGACGGACGGCACGGGGAGCTACGGCTCAACGAGAGGACGCTTGACGGGTTGACGATGCCCTCCGGGCTCAGATCTATCCGCGACCGGGTTTTCGATCTGTTCAAGGGGCTGTTTGGGCAATGGCTCCGGGAAGCCATGGTCAAGACGGCTCCAGAGATCCCTGAGTGGTTTGCGGAGGCTACCGAAACGCTGTCGCGATGGCGCTCCACTGAACGGGCAGACCGACTGCTCAAGCAGTGGGCCGAGCAGCGATGGGAAGGGGACGAGGTCGGCTGGGCAGTGCTCTGCGCCTGGCGCACGAGAAACCAGCACTTGTGGGACTGGGAAGCCAACCAGCGGCGAGGCTCACTGGCCAACCGACGTGAGCAATACCGCGTCTTCGCCTCCGAGCTGGCTGACCAATACGGCAGCATCGTGCTCGAAGACTTCAACATGCGGCAGGTGGCCCGGCGCCCCCGCACCGCTGAGGAAGGCGACGACAACCAGCGGGCGCGCAGCAACCGCCAGCTCGCCTCAGTCAGTGAGCTGCGACTGGCGCTATGCAACTGCTTCAATCGGCGAGGCGGCAGCGAAGTCCGGGTGCCGGCCCCGGGCACCACGATCGTCTGCTCGCAATGCCTGGAGCTAGATAAGTTCGACGTCGCAGCCGAGCTAGTGCATACCTGCGTGCACTGCGGCGCACGGTGGGACCAGGACGACAACGCCACCGTCAACATGCTCCGGCTGGCTGCCGAGTCGCCGAGCGGCCCCAAGAAACCCGCCGCCGCGGGCAACGGCAAAAAGAACGGGAAAGAGCAGGGCAAGGAAGAAACCAAATGGCAGCGGGTCGCGCGCCTCAGACAAGAGAAGAAACAGCGCCAGCTAGGCGGCGCAAGAGCCTAGACCTTACGGGCTTGACTGAAACGCCAGCTCGGCGACTCAGTGCCGAGACTAACCCGTAGGTCCGGACCTTCACAACCACAGCAAGGAGAGACAGCGTGGCCACACCAACCAGCGAAGAGATCGAAGAGCAACTGAACCTGGCGTACGAACAGATCAACGAGGGCCAGAGTAAATACCCAAGCATGACCTTCGAAGAGGGCGTGCGCGACGCCCTGAGCTGGATGCAAGGGGATGCTGAGGTGCCACCGATGGAGTAGGACTAACAGGGACCAGTAACGCTCGCTCGGGAGCTCAGCGCCGAGACCTCCGCGGGTCTCCCAAAAGCTTGCTCGGCAGCAAGAGGAGCCGAGACGGCATGGCGGCTTCCTAGCCGAGACCGCAACGACATCATCACGGCAGCTGGCGGCCAATGCGCCAGACAACGACGAGAGGCTCTAAGGCTATCCCGGGAGCCGCTTTCCGGGCCAAAGTGAAAGTAACGGGGACACCCCAACATCATCACGGCAGCTGGCGGCCAACCACGCCAGACGGGGCTATGGGATACTAAGGCTAGCCCGGCGGCCGCTTGCCGGGACAAGCGGAAAGTGAGGCCTGGAGATCGAGACTTGCTATTACCTGGGGCAGATCACGGAGGGAAGCTATGGTCACGTTCATCCATGACTCAGATGACTGGACGCCGCGCCGGCAGCATGGCCGGCCGGACAGAGACGCCGAAGTCAACTATCGGTTCCACCAGTGGCAACTGACCGACGATGGGATCTTCGTTCATGGCGAAGACGGCGTGCGGCGCACCCGAGGGGAGCCAAAAACGCTTCGTCGCATCGTCGAGGTCTTTCACAAGGAGATCTTCGCAGCTTCCGGTGCAAGTGGGATCGGCGAGCAGTTGCTCGCAGCCGTCATCGCCACCGAAAGCGGAGGCAAGCCCGACGCGGAGCGGTTCGAGCAGCACCTGAACGACTACTCGATCGGGCTCATGCAGACGCTGACGGCCACGGCCAAGCAGGTCATGCGCCTGGACGGGGACTTGCCTCGCCTCTCTGCCAAGTCGGTCCCAAGCGGCGGTGGGCTCGACACCTGGCGCGGGTTTCTGCGTGAGCCCGTAAACTCCATCGGACTTGGCGCGGGCTACCTCCGCCACCAAAATCGCACGCTCGAGCTGCGCAGCGATCCCATCCTCTTGTACTGCTCCTACAACGCAGGCAGCGTCCGACAGAGCAGCAAAAATGCCTGGGGCATCGTCAGCTACGGAAACGCTCTGGATCACTTCAGCCGCTGGTACGGAGATGCCTGCGAAGTGTACGGGGTATGCGAGTGAGAGCGATGCCGCTATTTGAATTTCGCCCAGGCGTGTTCGCAAAGTGGATGGATGAAGCAACCGTCCACGACAACCTCTGGCGGTTTGACGGCAAACGCTGGCGCCCCCGAAACCTGGCCGACACGGGCTTCTGCTCAGGGCCGCAGGCTGCCCCCATGGGCGATGGCGATCGCAACCTCGGGACGATGAGGACACCATCCGAGATACTGTCTACCATCGAGCTGGGCCGATGCTGAACGAACGTCGGTGCACGCGATGCTTGTGTGAACGCGACCGGGAACCGGTGACGTTCGTGGAACAATTCAGCGATAGCGCTTGGTGTGACAAGTGCCTGAGCGAGTACAACCTGGGGCAGCAAGCCATTGTGGCGTCGATAGCTGAGCACGATGAGGCTACGGCAACGCAGGTGACCGTGCAGCGCTGAGCCGCGCGGAAACTTTCCAGGCGACAGCTGCCTGAGCAGTGTTATGATGCGTCGATGAGTCGTATTGTAGCCACCTCCGCCGCCCAAAACCCCGAGTGGAGCCACCTGGACATCTTGTGGACCCTGCCGCAGAGCTCCGACGTGCTCTGCATGAACCCGTCCGGTGAGCTTGTCCGCATCAACCACGGCAAGCTAGCCAACTGGCTGCGCGATGGCCAGTACGCGCTGAAGGCCTCCACTGCGCCGATCGTTCCCGCCACGCCCGTGTGCGGCCCTCCCGGAAAAACAGGACCAGCGGGCCCCCAGGGTGACGCAGGGGTCGAGGGGCCGGTAGGCCCCCAGGGAGCCGCAGGTCCCGTGGGGACGCCGGGACAGACCGGGCCGGTAGGCCCCCAGGGAGCCGCAGGTCCCGTGGGGACGCCGGGACAGACCGGACCGGCAGGCCCCCCGGGAGCTGACGGCGGAAGCGACAAGGCTGATGGCGAGGCTCCTGAGCCGACGCGCACTCGGCGCCGCAGAACCAAGCGCTAGTCTGTGTCCTGGTGAGTCCGTCGGCGCCACCAATCGGCCAGCAGCTCCAGGGTGCGGGGCTGCGCTCTAGACGACCAGTCCAACAGGTGCCGCTGGCCAAACAGCACGCGCGTACCCCGAGACATTGGGATCCGCTGCGGCTCTGACTGTAGCTCCCCGGCGAAGCGCCGCTCCCCGATGCAGTCATCAGCGGTCACCCGCAGCCACAGCTCCTCCACGTGACCACGCGCGCTCAGGGGGCCGCACTCAAACAGTAGCTTGACCCGATCGCCAATGCGCACTTCGACGTGCAGGCCGCCGTGGGAGGGGTGGCCCAAACGCCACTCCCGTTCAGAACCGGTCACGGCGTGTTGTAGCGCTCATGAACGAAGCGCTCCGCCTGCTCAACCACGGTAATATTGGTGGTGTCAAAGAGTGAGACGACTGCCAGTAGCCCTCCCCAGGAGACCCCAACGGATGGAGTGGCGGCAGCACCCCCCAGCGACAACGTCGTGGCGTCGTCGGGGGTGTCGGCGTTTCCACCTACGATAGCGCGATTGACCCTGAACTCGCCCCCCGTGGTGTCTTGGCGCACGGTGAGCAGAGCCAGGGTGGTGTCAGCCGTGCCACCAGAGAGAATGGTGCCCACACTGTTTTCGTACTCCCACACTCCGGCGGTGCTCACGCCGAGCCGCCAGTTGTTGGCGCCGTCGGAGCTGAGCAGGTTGGTCCCTGCATCAAGCAGAGCACTGATGAAGTTGGCCACCACAATTATCGTGAACGGCGGCGAGAGCGGGACCTCGCTGGTCATGTGCTGGTCGGAGGCCTGCGTCAGCAGCAGGCCTCCGTAGCCGTTGGCGGCGCCCGCAACGTACAGCCCCTGTCGAGCTGGTGTGGACTGGGTGTAGCCGCGGAGTTGGCCGGAGCGATCGCCGAGCAGGTCGACCTTATTGGTCGACACGTCGAGCACTCGAGCGTTGGCGTCGATGTCACACCATTGCGCAAGATCTTCGCCGGCAATGTCCAGCAGATCGAGGCTGGTGTCGCGAGCAACCCAGTGCTCGACTCCGGTGACCATGTTCTCCTGGGACCAGCGAAGGAGACCGCCGCCAACGGCATTGACCGCCCGTTTGGCATCCGACAGGGTCGGAAAAAAACCGAGCCTTGTCCTGCCGGCTCGTGCCACGAAGGCGCCGGCATTGGTGGTGCCTGATTGAGGATTGGCGATAGTGCTCACCGCGCTCCGGGTCACGCTTCCGAGGATCGTCATGGCTCTACTCTACAGGGAGAAAGGGCCCGAGGAAATAGACGGGCCGGACAGCGTGACGGACAGGGTTAGGATTGACCGGGCACGACGCTGGGCCGCGCGGACAGCGCGGCGGTACAGCGCCAGCTGCGGCTCCACCAGCTCAGCCGGACCGATCAGGCCCAGCTCCCAAAGGTCGCACCGACAGGGGCAGGGCCACTTGTGAAACGGACAGCCGTGGCGATGGGGACGAAAGCGCGGGTGCATGGCGCCGAATATACCACAAAAGGGAGCTACCCGATCCAGCGCCAAAGCGCACCGGCCCAGCCCGCGTAGCCGCGCGCCGTGGGCAGTTTGCCATCGGGGCCGCGGGGCAGCTCGAGGGCTTCGGAGTGAAACGACGGCACCTTGGCGAGACTGAGCTGTTGACGCATCCGGACAGTGGCATCAGATCGCTCTGGCGGACGCAGCCACACTAGTGTGCCACGGCATGGCCGCGCGGCGGCAGCGACCTCTCTGACGGCGGCAGCGGTTTGCTCGGTGGGGGGGCCGGAGAGGCCTAGGCTCATGACCACAACCGTTGGTTCGAGCTCGGCTACTGCCGCGCGCAGACCCGCACTGTCTGCCCAGTCCTCCAACGTGCAGCGGTGCGCCCGAGAGCGAAAGGCGACGCCGCCGTCGCGGCACAGATGCCCGAGGAACGGACCCAGGCCCCAGGCGTGCTCATCACCGCACAGCAACAAGGTGGCGCCAGGGAGGAGTCGGTGTCGTGCTCGCTCCGGATGGGCGAGCACAACGCCCGGGGGGTGGGCAAGGCCACTGTAGATCCAGCTTCGCTTCTGTGTTTGCACGCTTTTTGGTACCCTACAGCAAGACGGCTGAAGGAGAGAGCATGTATGCGCTATCAGGTCTGACGCCAGCAACTAGAGCCGCAGCCGAAACGGCTCTGCCCAAGTGCTACAGCTTGGAGTTTGACAGAGATTGCATCAAAAACGCAAATCCTGATGGCTACCGCGGCTGCCCACAGCTACTCACCGCCTACGACGAGGACTTCGACGAGACCGAGGCGATGGTCGACTCACTACCCTACTGCAGCGAGCAAGCAGGCCGCAGGGACAGGATTATGTACGGGGTCATGGGAGTGCTCGCCGGGCTGCTCGCCGGCGTGATCATCAGCTGACATGGACGCGTCCTGGCGCAAGTTCTCCTGCCCCGGCTCGGTCAAAAGCTGGCGGTACCTGACCGACGGCCGCATCCAGCTGCAGGACGAGGGAGTCGTCAGCTCCCCCTGGCCTGAGCGAGTCAACGACTGGCGCCAGCTCATCGAAGCATCGGCACTAGTCAACGAAGTGCCCGCGGCCTGGGTGGCGGCCATCATGGCCAAGGAGACCGGCGGACGCAACGTGTGCCTCGATGCCGATGCCCTGCCGGGCTACAAGGCCTGCTCAGCTCCCTGTCGCTGCGTCCAGAACGAGGGCGCGGGCCTGATGGCCACCTTGCCGGCCACGGCAAGCAGCATGATGGGCCAGGCCATCACCAGTCAGCAGCTGCTTGGCGATCCGGCTCTGGCCATTGAAGCAGGCACCCGCTACCTCAGCTACCAACTGAACCGGTACGGCGGGGACTTCGTCCAGGCCGCCGTCGCCTACAACGCCGGCAGCGTAAAATGCGGCCGGGGCAGCACCTTCCGGCCAGCCGGCACCTCCTGGCCCAAGGAGCCCTGTCCCGATCTGGGGTGGGGGGTAGTGTTTGGGTGCGTGTACGCCAACGCAAAGTACGGCGAGCGCTGCGTACCCTCATCCACAGGCGTCAAGAGCTATGTGTGCTCGACCGACTATCCGCGCCAGGCCATTCACCTGCAAAACGCCGCCAGAGAGCACTTCGAAGGGCTCAAACCCCTAATGCCGCCACCACCGCTAGTCAAACCGGCTGATGCTGGCGCTGTAGCCCCCGCTGCAGCCGCTTTGGCCCTGGGGGTCCTGGTTGGCTACGCCGCCCTGGGGCTAGCGTCATAATGAAGCGCTCGGGCGCGGCGAGCCATTCACCCCTTGCCGTAACTGGGACTCTGGTGAAAGCTCCCGGAATGAGTGCAATGGATGCCAATATGTTGCACTACATTAGGGTTGACGGCATGCAGCTCAATACTCCTCTGCACGAGAAACTGCTTCATGATCATGTCGTCCATCAGCCCGGCGTGGCGCGCGTGCTCAAAGTACGGGGTCAGCTCGGCCATGACAGCGGCGGGAATGAAGAGGCCTTGATTTCCATAAAACTCCGACGCCTTATACAGCGCCAGAGGACGCTCGGTTGGGCGCAGGTTTTTGGTCGTGTACAAGGCCAGCACGTAGCGGCCGGCCAGCGGGACGCCGTCGCAGCTACGATTGGCCAGCCGGGCCGCCGCCTCCTTAGAGCTATCGAGTGTGGCCTGCAGCCAGTGGGGCGCAAACTCCACGTCGTCCTGGCAGAGCAGCAGGTCGCCCGGCACAGCTCCGCGCAAGCAGCGGAAGCAAGTCTCGCCGATGCGCCGGGCGACCGGTAGCCTCCGGAGTGACTGGTTCAGCTCGAGGTCGAGCACTTCGACCTTCACGCGGGGGTGAGTTTTCCATTTGCCGGTGTAGGCTGGGTTGGCGCCGTCGACCACGACGCGGATCTGTAGCTGCTCCGAGCCATGGCTCGCAAACAGCGACTGGAGCGTCCGTCCGAGATAGCTGGGCTGCCTCGGGCTGCTCATCACGGCGACATTTAGTCGCCCCACAAGGCCCCCCTTCTCACTTCATGACGGAGGTGAGCTCTGTTGGCGGCCGCGCTGGGCCTCCGAGTCGCCGTCCAGCTGGCCACTTCGGTCCGGAGGATCTCCACAAACGCGTCGTTGCACAGTACGTACGGATCGCGGCGACGGCGCATCATCTCGACAACATCCAGAGCCGGAGCCCCGGTCAGCTGCATGACCGTAGCTGCAGTGACAATCCCCGACCGATTGAGCCCCATTTGGCAGGTAACAAGCACTCTCTGACCTGCGCTGACCGCCTGGGCGAGCCACCCACTCAACCGCCGCAACGCCATGATCTGTTGCGCCGACCAAGGCTGCGGGCCATCGTCGAGGGGGAAACGGATAACGCGAACGGCGGGGAAGTGATCAGCGGTGGGTTGGTGCTCCTCGGCCGCGAGCACCAGCACCTTGAAACCCCGGTGTTGCAACCACGCGCCCACCGGCGGCACCCCTCCCTGATACAGCTCCCGGTAGATCCGCGTCGTCTCCTCCATCTTTTCGATCTATCATGGGGACCAGATGACGGCACCCCTGATCCTGTTCGTACGCGTCCCAAAAACGGCCACGAGCCTACTCGACGCTATGCTACAAAACCTGCTGGGGGCCGAGGCAGTGCTCAACGTCGAAGGCCGCAGCCAGAACGCCATCGCGCTCAGTACGCTCTCGTCGCTGACCGACGGGCACCGCGTCGTGAGCGCCCACATGCCCGTGGGGCTGCACGCCTACCTGGCTCGGGAGACCGAGTACGTTACACTGCTACGCGATCCAGTCGACCGGGTGGCCTCGCTATTTCACCACGTACAGGCAGACCACCACCGTACCCACTGGCTGCACCGCCCTGGCATGACGATCGCGCAGTGGGTGACCGATTGCGCCGGGCCAAATACCCAAAACGCGGCCGTGCGATACTTGAGCGGCATGGACATCAAAAGCGGGGCGAGTATGAAAGACTTCGCTCCCGTCTGCCGGCGGCACCTGGATCTGGCCAAGCAAAACCTGCTCGATCTCTTTCCCTTGGTCGGCGTGGTCGAGCGCTTCGAAGCGCTGCTCCGCAAGCTCGAGCAGCGCTACGGCCTCCCCCCCCATCACATGGGGCACGTCAACGGGAGACCAAACGCCGCTCCCTACGGTGAGCGACCCACCGACCGGCAAGCACTACCGCCCGGCACCGTGGCGGCAATCGACGCCGAAAACCGGCTCGATCTAGAGCTATACGAGTTTGCCAGGGACAACCTTGCGCCATGACCGCCGCGCGCCCACTAGTGCTGTTTGTGCGGATCCAAAAAACCGCCACGACCATGCTTCATTGCGTCGTCGAAAACACCCTTGGTAAGGAGGCGGTGCTCTCGTTCGGTTGCTACGACGAGCGCACTGCTGCGCGGGCCATCAACCAAGCAGACCGGCCAGGGCTTTTCATGGCGAGCGCCCACATGCCTTACGGCGCGCACCTCCATATTGAACGCGACTGCGAATACGTGACGCTGATGCGCGATCCGGTCGACAGGGTCGCATCGCTTTACCACCACGTGCAGATGCCGCACCTGACCGGACACTGGCTGCACTTGCCTGGAGCCAGTCTCGAGCAGTGGCTCGCCCATCATCGCCAGCGATGCGACGCCAGCATCTGCAACACGGCCACGCGCTACCTCTGCGGCGGACGGGTCGAGAACGGGCCCGGGCAACGCTTCTCGACTCTTGGGCAGACCGAGCTCAGGGCCGCTGCCCACAACCTGGCGGCGGGGAGTCGCGCCATACGGGCAGCGGCCCACCGACCGAGAGAGCTTGCCCCAGGTCCTGGTCGACGCGATTGACCGAGACAACGAGCTAGATCTAGATCTCTATCGGCTCGCCCGCGAGCAGCTGGCCTCCTGAAGCGCTGCGACGACGATGTCCGCACCATCGTCCGGCTCCCACACCTCAGTGTCGATGGTGAGCTCGGCGTCCGCTGGCGCCTCATACGGATCGGTCACCCCCGTGAAGTAGGGGATGAGCCCGAAGCTCGCCATGGCGTAAAGCCCCTTGGCATCGCGAGCGATGCACACCTTCAGCGACGTGCTGACGTGCACCAGCACAAACGGGTCGCACAGCGACCGGGCCAGACGGCGCGCCTCATCGTAGGGGCTGATCAGCGACACGACAACGTTGATGCCACTGCGCTGCAGCAGGCTCGCCGCGTAGCCCACCATGGCCACGTTTTGATCGCGGGACGCGCGGTCAAAACCGGACTGCCCAACAGCTGAGCGCACCGCGTCGCCGTCGATGTGCTCGGCGCGCAGGCCATTTGCCCGCAGCACTGCGACGACGCGGCGGGCGAGCGTTGTTTTTCCCGAACCGCTCAGGCCCGTCAACCACACGACGACCGGACAGGACACGGCTACGGCTCAGGGCTGCAGGGGTGAGGCAACCTGGATGATGCTGCTCGGAGCCGACACCACTCGCGTTACTGAGTGGATCACTTCCGGGCTGAAGCGGATGGCGATGACGCCGCCCTTCTTTTTGATGATGGCCTCTTGCCCGTCATCGCTGATGTGCGCGTTGA
>JAFCZZ010000518.1 GCA_019314085.1 Deltaproteobacteria bacterium
GGAATATCATCAGGGATTTTTAGTGAGTCCATAGATCTCTTCCCCTTATATATAATGTAGTGTTAATTATTGTATTTATACCTTTACCCACACATTATAACGTAAGAAGAAAGGGAGGTTTGGGTTTGGTTGATACACGTGGCGTGAAGCCTATCGTCCAGAAGTTCTTGGAGCCGAACTTCCTCTTTGCCATGCAATTTAGAGAAGGGTTCATCTTCGGCAGGGTACTACGCAGGCGGATTTGCAACTACAAACCTTGGGCACTCATAGACGCTGATGGTAGTGCTGTGGAAATCTCTCCATCGAGCCACCAAGCTGCATTAAGGTTCAGGGATCCGAGAGCACCTGCTAGGGATATCCTTTACCTCGATACGACGACTAATGCAGGACTACCTTGGTTCTTCCACGGAGCGTTCGGTATAAAGCCTCAGCAAGTCTATATGTACCTCCGGCAACCTGAAGGAGAGACGATTCCGGGGAAGTTCCCGAACCTTACTCCGATCCGGCCTGATTACGGTGACGACTTTGGCTACATTAATTCGTTGAATTCCCCATATGAGCAACCGACTGACTGGGTTGAAGTCGTTATCCCGCCAGCGATGCACATATCAGCTGAATATTACAACAAAGACTCTGATAGGACGATACGTCCAGTGCTAAACATTCTGTTCGCCCTCTACTGGGTTGAGCTGTTCAAGCCGGAGACGCATCCAGACTTGATATCTAATATTGCAGCGAGGAGGTACGAAGGTGCAAAGGCTGCCTTTCTTACAGTAGGCTTCGGAGATTATCCTGAAAACATGGGCGGAATACTCATGAAGGATTGGGGTGTTAGACCCATGACGCTCGACGAAGCACGAGCTCTTGGAGGACGGTAGGAGGTGAATGGAAGTGGGACTTAGCAAACAAGAAATTAGGGAAAGACTCAAGACGGTTGAGCAGTGGGTTACTACCTCGTGGACTGCTATTGGAGATGCTGTTGATGATGATGCCTTCAGATATATTGTCGCGGTATGGATCAACGGAGACATGAAGGCTACTCGAGCGATCGAGTTCTCGAAGCTGGCTAAGGGAGGCACCGTCCCCGGTGATCTCTCTGGTCTGTGGAGTCCTATACCAGTCGCTCCGGCCGACTTCAGGCAGATTCCTCAAGGAGGATATAGTATCGAAGACCCCATAACTGTGCTTGAGGGAGGAACGAGGCTATACGCTAAGGTTGATGGGAACTCAGTGAACGTGACGGTGAATTATTGGGACAGCGAACTGTAAGGGAAGGTAAATGAAGATAGACGCTCCGCAAGTCAAATACAAATGCCTCAAGTGCGGAAAGGAATTCAACTCGCTAGAAGCCTTTAAGCGGCACAGGGAGAGTGGAGAATGCCAGAAGAAGTAGCAGTGAGGGTAAGGAGAATTGAATACAGACCTAGACCGAAAGGAGTGGAAGCCTTACTCAACCGACTCCTCGACGTCTGGGCTGACTACTTGCCTCTTCCAGAGGACGACGACGCCTATGACGGACGAACTGTGACTGTCCCTGCTTTTTCTATTGTAACCGTTACTTATCGGCTTAGAGGAAACTATAACTTCTACGTCTACCGAGTCTATGTGGATGCTGCCTTCGGGTGTACCTATCGGTGGGATTTCAACTATGTATTAGGATATGACTATGAAGGTACAAAAACTCTTTACGGAAATGAACATCAGTTTATTAAGAGGCTTGTAGTTAAGGGAGGCTCCGAAATAGTTTTGACAATTACGAACATATCAGCTAACGATTATGACTTGGACATTATTTTGGAGATGTGGGCTAGGAGGGTGCGTTAATGGTTAGGAAGGGGACCCGGCTTTTAGAATCAATTGACGTCACGGTTGCGACGATCGAGGAGCTGAAGACTCCGCAGCCAACTGTAAGCAACAAGGATAGCCCAGACGTAGGGCAAAAGATTCGCTATCTCATAGACCAAATAGAAGCCATCAACGCTAAGATACAGGAGCAAGTCGCTGACCTATTCGCAAAGGACATTAGCGTTGGCACTTCTGCTATCCCAGTAGATACCGACTCAAAATATAGAGTTGAGGTTACCCTACTTGCAGATTCTGGGAATACAGACATCATTTATGTGGGAACAGCCACCAGTCAACCATTCCCGTTAGCCGCCGGAGCTTCGCTTTCCATCCTTAGAACTTCTTTGAACCGCA
>JAFCZZ010000519.1 GCA_019314085.1 Deltaproteobacteria bacterium
AATTGTAATGTCTTCCCAGGGAGCAGAATCAGGCAGCATTAATATCTATTCTGGCTCAGCAGATATTTCCAGCCAACCAGCTGGTACTACTATGAGAGCCAAAGCAGTTATTACTGGCAATGCCAAACTCTATGCCTTAGGTCTTACCTGGTCTGACTTTGACATCCGCCACACCACTGGAAGCAACTTTTATTCATCGACTGATAATTCTTTAACCACAGGGAATTATCTTAATATCAATCATGCCAGAAATACCAACGACCTAATCACTACTGGCTGGGTTTACGATTCTGGCACTAGCAAGTGGGAAGAGATCAGTCCAGGGATAGAAGAATATACTGATATCACTCTGGACTTTGACGAGGTAGATGAATCAAATTATTCTCAGGAAGATTTAGCTTATTCAACTACTCTTACTCCGTCAGCTGTTTCAGGTTCTGCTATTACTTTAACCTTAGGCACAGGCAACTGGAATGCTAATTCCAAAATTCAGGCTGGTTGTAGAATAGTTAATAAAGCAGACGGAGAAGCAGGAGAAGCAGATATTAATGCAGCTCCTGCAGGGCAAACAATCACTACTGCTTCTACCACTGTTGCTTTCACTAACACTGATGCTATTGCTTCAGGAGATTGGAAAATATACTGCACTGACTTTAATTCAGGTCAGGTGGAGTTGAATGAAGCTGCTGTTCCTGTTGTTGTAGCGACAGGAGGAACAATAACATATAGTGGTGGTTATACAATCCATACCTTTCTATCTTCTGAAACTTTTACGCCAAACACTTCTATGAATGTTGAATATCTTGTGGTTGCAGGTGGGGGAAGTGGCGGTAATTCTGTAGGTGGTGGCGGCGGAGCTGGCGGTTTTAGGACAGGTACTGGACACGCTGTTTCCGCAGGTGATTACTCTATTACGGTGGGTGCTGGTGGAGCTAGTAAAGGTCCTGATCAAGGCATAGGAAATTCCGGTGGCAATTCAGTTTTTGACACCATAACTTCTATCGGTGGCGGCTATGGGGGAAAACAAAACGTTGCAGGTGGTTCAGGCGGTTCAGGCGGCGGTGCAGGTACCATAACTGCTGGTGGTGCTGGAACAGTAGGGCAAGGATATGATGGCGGAGATGGCGGTGTAAATGGCGGAAACTATAATGCCGGTGGTGGCGGCGGTGCAAGTGAAGTTGGCGTTAATGGAAACAGTGCATTAGAATATGGCGGAGATGGTGGAGATGGAACTGCATCTTCTATATCAGGTTCATCCGTTACCTACGCAGGTGGTGGTGGCGGCGGTACGAGTGGCGGTAATACAAGAAGTTCAGGTGGTGCTGGTGGCGGCGGCTATGGTGCTGCTGGTACTGAAGATGGTGGTGCTGGTGATACTAATACAGGTTCAGGCGGCGGTGGTACTGGAAACCAAACTGTTTATTCAGGTGCAGGTGGCTCAGGCATTGTCATAATCCGTTATTTAACATCTTATGCAAATGCTTACCCAACCTCCCAATACTACATCGTAAATACCACTGACACCAACCAATTAAATACCACCAACTGGACAGATATTGATTCTGGCGCAATCACAGAAACACTTAATTCTCAAACAGCTCACTACTCTGTAAGTTTTGATGACAGAACAACATGGAAAGTATTTGGTTCTGGTGAATCAACCTGGAGAAGTATTGCCAAACTAGATTCAGGAACATGGAAATACAATTCCAATGCTACTTATGGTTCAGAAACCTGGACTTCTGCTTCAACTAACTCTCAAGAAGGAGCTTTGGACCAGGCATTTGGTGTTTCTGCTAACCAAATGACTGGCACCCATTTCAATGCTATATCCGATGCTAATTGGGAAGCAACTGGGGGTTGGTCAAGTTCAGTTAATACTCTTGACTTTGCGGTTGGTCTTAAAACAGCTTCTATAGACGCTACCCCCCAATTATCTCAAATCACGATGAACTATTCTCAGGGTGATTTCTATGTAGAGGCCTATGATGCCAACAATGTTCGTTTATATAATCAATCCGGATCCACTGCCAATGTCAGGTTAGATGTTATGGTAGAAGGCTCTACTAATCTTGGCACAGTCAGCTTATCTCCATCAGCCGCTGATGTTGATGTGGACTCTTATCCATCAATCTGGATAAATGACACTGGCGGAGGAAACCTTATTCAATTACAAGCAGGCAGTACTGAT
>JAFCZZ010000520.1 GCA_019314085.1 Deltaproteobacteria bacterium
GATGAGAACGGCAGGACGGTTCCTGTACGGTCAGGGGATGTAACTATACAGAAAGACGGGTGATGTTATGCTTCTGGTTATCGATGTGGGAAACACGAACACCGTTGTTGGCATTTATGAGAAAGACAAGCTCCTGAATCACTGGAGGGTTCGTACGGTGGTGGATCATACCATCGATGAGTACGGGATGCTGATACTGAATCTCTACCAGACCAGCAGGGTCGGTTCGCAATCCCTCAGCAATATCATCATATCGTGTGTTGTCCCCTCCATGCTGAACATCCTGGAACCCCTCTGCAAGAAGTATTTTCATCTTACTCCCCTTATCGTCGGGCCGGGGATAAAGACCGGCATGCCGATATACTACGACAATCCGCGAGAGGTCGGGGCCGACAGGGTTGTCAACGCCGTAGCCGCCCATGAGAAATACGAGGGAGATCTCATCGTTGTCGATTTCGGTACGGCAACCACCTTTGATTATGTCACGCAGAAGGGCGAGTACATGGGGGGATGCATAGCGCCGGGGGTCGTTATATCGAGCGAGGCGCTCTTTGCGCGTGCCTCCAAACTGCCGCCGGTTGAGCTGTGCAAACCCCGGCACGTGATCGCCAAGGACACGGTAAGCAGTATGCAGGCGGGGATTGTCTTCGGATATGCCGGTCTTGTGGACGGGATCGTGAACCGTATCAAAAAAGAGGCACAGACAGAGCCCATCGTTGTAGCGACCGGCGGACTGGCGAATGTCATCGCCGAGGAAACCAGCACCATCGATCATGTCGATGAGATGCTGACCCTGGAAGGACTCCGGATCATCCATTCAAGGAATATGTAACTCCATCCACTCCTTCAGCGCGTCGAGGGATCGCTTGGCATACAGCCGTCCTCGTTCTCTCTTTGGTGCCCGGCCTTCAAGAGGGACAAAGAGACCGAAGTTCACGTTCATCGGCTGGAAGGTCTTATAATCGGCGTTTGTGATATGGTGAAGGAGCGCGCCCAGGGCGGTTGTTTCAGGGGGAGGCGTCATATCCCCTCCCGTGACCTGCCGACAGGCGTTTATCCCCGCCATCAGGCCCATCGCCGCCGATTCCACATACCCCTCGACCCCCGTAATCTGTCCCGCGAAAAAGATGTTGTCATTGGAGCACAGTTGCAGTGTCTTCCTGAGCAGGGTAGGGGAGTTTATAAAGGTATTGCGGTGTATGCTGCCGTGGCGCGTAAAGGCGGCCTTCTCCAGCCCCGGGATCATTCTGAGGATCCGGCTCTGCTCGGGCCATGTCAGTTTTGTCTGGAATCCCACCAGGTTATAGAGGGTCCCCGCACTGTTTTCCTGTCTGAGCTGGACCACGCCGTAAGGTCGCCTCCCCGTTTTCGGGTCGATAAGACCCACCGGCTTCATCGGACCGAAGAGGAGGGTCTTTGGCCCTCTTCGCGCCAGGACTTCAATGGGAAGACACCCCTCGAAACAGTGCCTGTCTTCAAAATCCCTGAGAGGCACCTCCTCACCCCCCACGAGCTCGGTCCAGAAGCGCTCGTATTCCTCCCGTGTCAGAGGACAGTTCAGATAATCCCCTTCGCCCTGGCTCTCGTACCTCGATGCCCTGAAGGTTTGGGTATAGTCGACGGACTCGCCCTCCACGATGGGTGAGATGGCGTCGTAGAAGGAGAGATATTCAGCTCCGGTACGTGAGGATATCTCCCGTGCCATGGATTCGGACGTAAGCGGACCGGTAGCAATAATGACGAGAGAATCTTCAGGTATACGGGTGATTTCTTCCCTGGATATGCCGATCCCGGCGGACGTGAGACGATCCTCGATGTACTGTGAAAAGAGGGTTCGGTCTACGGCCAGGGCCTTTCCCGCCGGGACGGCCGTGGCATTGGCGGCCTCCATTGTCAGCGATCCCATCATGCGCATCTCCTCCTTCAGGAGGCCGACGGCGTTTTCTATCGCGTCGGAGCGAAAGGAGTTGCTGCATACAAGCTCCGCGAGGAGGGGGGACTTATGGGCCGGGGAGAAGCGGGAGGGCTTCATCTCGCAGAGGATGACCTCAATCCCCCTTTTTGACACCTGCCACGCGGCCTCACAGCCGGCAAGACCGCCACCAATGATTACAATGGGTTTCTGGTTTCTGGTTTCAGGTTGGTTCACTCTTAATCATGTTCCTTGTAGTCGCATTCCTTGTTGGGACA
>JAFCZZ010000521.1 GCA_019314085.1 Deltaproteobacteria bacterium
GCTCGGCCGCCCTGGAGACCTCCGCCCTGAATGACGACGGGCGGACAGCCGTTGCCCTCTGTGCTGCGACAGACCACCCCCAGCCCCTGTAGGGAGCCGAGCAAGGGCTGCAGCGGCCGCTGTCTAAGTCGGTCGCTGCCATCCAGTGTGACGTTGCCTGTGGCGAGAGAGGCCAGCGTTGTGAGAAATCTCAGGGCAGTGCCGTTGTTCCCAAGGGATAGCTTTTCCCCGGGATTTTGTATCCTCCCACCCGTGCCGATGACGGCGATATCGGTACCGGCAAACCGGATACCGGCGCCGAAGGACCGGAGGGCCTCGATCAGGATGTTCGTATCCTCGGAGATCAGGGCGCCTCGAAGGAGGGATTCCCCTTCGGCCAGCGAGGCGATGATGAGGGCCCTCTGTGTATAGCTTTTCGATCCGGGCACCCTGACGGTCGCATCCAGTTTTTTCAGTGTCCTAATTTGTCTCATCTCTCAGTCTTTCCAGTACGGCCCTTTTCATGATCTCTGCGGGGGGCTGCAGACCCGTCCATATTCGTATCTGTTGTGCCCCCTGATGGACAAACATCGTAATACCCGAAATGGTCCGCCGTCCCGCTTGGGCCGCATTTTTCAGGAGCCGTGTCTCCAGGGGATTGTAGATGGTGTCCATGACCCATTCGAACTGTTCGAGCGTGCCCGCGTCCACAGGCGATGCATCCGTGTCCGGGAACATTCCCACCGGCGTCGTGTTGATCAGGCAGTTCCCCGTTATTTTCTGTATCTGATCGAGGGGATAAAAGGCGCACCCGAATTCTCTGGCGACCTGCTCACCCGTTTCTACCGTCCGGTTCACAAGGGTGGGGATTCCCCCCTCATTGAGAATGCCGTACAGGGCGGCCCTCGCGGCCCCTCCCGCGCCCAGGACGGCGAATTTTTTCCCCTGATCTCCAGCACCTCGCTCAGGGCACGGACCAGGCCCGTCCAGTCTGTGTTGTCCCCCTGCAGCCTGCCGTCCACGCGCGTGACAGTGTTCGCCGCGCCGATCCGTGCGGCGCTGTCGCTGATCGCGCTAAGATACGGCATGATCCCGGTCTTGTGTGGGATCGTGATGCTCGCCCCTTCGATATCCAGTGCTTCCATCTTTCCTAAAATATCCCCGGCATGCTCCACCTGCAGGGCCCGGTAGGAGGCATTGATCTTCATTCCCCTGAATGCCGCTTCGTGCATCAGGGGTGAGAGGCTCTGTGCCACCGGGTTGCCGAAGAGGGCGAATATCCGTGAATCGTTTCTCATGTTTCCAGTATCCTGAATATCGCCTGCATCTCCGAGGCGGTGAGCTGCCCCGGGGCGGACTCCTGCCCCTCCTCGAGGGAGGCAAAGCCCAGATACGAGCCGAAGAGGGGCGCCATGATCCTGCTTATCCTTCCCCTCTCTCCCATGCAGTGGGTGATGATAGGGTGCCCACCTCTTCGAGCCCAGCCGATCAACTTCAGTATTTTCAGGTTATCCTCCATCGAGTGGGCTGTGGTGGCGATCTTGACGATATCGGCGCCCCTCCCGACGCATCGGGTGAATATCCCCTGGAGTGTTCGATAGGGGGGAGTTCTGTCAAAATGGTGGTGGGAGACGATCAGTTTCGTCCGGTCTCCCCCTTTCCGGATTTCTTCTTGCAGTCCACCCGCGAGGAGTGGGTGGGTGCTCAGTTCCACATCGACGATGTCGGCCTCCAGACGGACGGCCTCGCGTAGCAGGGCGATCCGCTGTGTTTCACCCCCTTCGAAGTTTCCCCCCTCCTCTTTTCTGCGCGCGGTGACAAGGACCGGCCCCTTCTTCGCAGAGAGCAGTTTCTTGAGATCCACCCCCCCGATGGAGTCGGCCCTTAGCTCCACCAGGTCTGCCAGGCGAAAAGAGGCATCCATCCGTTCCAGCGCCTCTTCATTCGTCTTCGCGGTAACCGGGACACAAATCATGGTTGCGGGTCTCCCATCGGGTACGAGCCCAGTATCTTGATAAAGGTGGCGTGCCTGTCGAGATCCTCCAGGCATTCCTGTATCTTGTCTTCCTTCACGTGCCCGTCGAAATCGACGAAGAAGAGGTATTCCCACATGGTTCCTTTGATAGGGTAGGATTCGATTTTCATCAGATTGATCTCCTTGTGAGCGATGGGCTGCAATGAACTGTACAG
>JAFCZZ010000522.1 GCA_019314085.1 Deltaproteobacteria bacterium
TGAAATCAGCGCACTTTCACAATCTTTCGTTTCAGGGAGAATGATCCCAGGCTCAGCTTGCAGATGTAAGTGCCCGCGGGAACACTCCGTCCCCTGGAATCCCTGCCGCCCCAGAAGAAGCGGTTACTCCCTTCGTGAATCGGCCCGGAGTAAATGTCACAAATCTTCCGGCCGGCCACATCGAATATCATCAGCTCCGCATTGCTGTTTGCGGTAAGTGAAAAACTGATCTCCGTCCGGGTGGTGAAAGGATTAGGGGTGTTTAAAAGAAGAGTAATGCTCGGCATCGGATCGATTGCCTGCGTAATACTTACTCCGATAACCTCGGCCAGCTCGAGCACATTCAAGCGTGTGTATAGACCCGGCCGGTCGGTCGAAAAGCTCCCGTGCTTCAAAAAGTGATCATTGTAGTAACTCACCCAGGTGCTTTTCCCATGTACGGGGTCTACAATCTCCATAGAACCCATGTTGATTATGTCCCCGCATACAAGGCATTCGTAGATCCCGTAGGTAAGGTGGTTGATAACATATGTCTGGTCCGGCAGGGGTCCTTCCGGGAGCCCTCCTATGAACTCGTGCAGAAAGTAGGCGAGGTCGGGGCCATCCATTATCCCGTCGCTGTCTGTATCGGGGTTATTTGCGAGGAAATACAGCTGCTCTTCCTCGGCGTCCGTGAGTCCGTCACCGTCACTGTCTCCCCCGATGGGGATCTGGTGGCCGTGGCCCGAACCGAAGATGAGTGTTGAAACAACGGATGGGATAACGCGGTTGGCGGGGTGGACGTCGCCCTCATATACAAAGCTGCCATGAGCCATATAATGCAGAGTGATGTACGGCAGCTCCAGCGAAAGGTTCTCGAGCGGGTTCACCACCTCAACCCAACCCATATTCATAACACGGCCGCACCTGGTACAGGTTTCGGATCCCCGCAGCATGTGATCGATAAGGTAGGGGCCATCGTTGCGTGGTTCCCGGGGAAGACCGCCAAGCGCAGCAGTGAGCTCCCCGGCAATCTGGAAACCGTCCCCGACAGAATCATTGTCAGTGTCAAAAAGGAGAGGGTCGGTTGACAGGAGCGGTTCTTCGTTGTTTTCGAGTCGATCTGAATCCTCATCCTCATAGATGTATCCGTCAATGATGTGGGATGGATCATACGGAAAGAGTATCTCCTTTAGCCTTGCGATATTGACTCTTCCGTTGTGTATGCTGCCGTCGTAGGCAAGGCCGCCGTGTTCGAGGTAGTGAAGCCCGATGTAGGGGATATCGACTTCCAGATCTCTCTCCGGGTGGATTATACGGATAAAACCCATGTCTATCCATTCACCGCAGACGGCACACTGCTCGACACCATCCATCTGCCACTCCTCGGCATAGGGGCCGTCCGGTATCGGTGTTCGGGGGAGTGCGCCGATTAGCGCATAGAGCACAAGGCTCTCATCGATACCATCCGCTATTCCGTTAGCGTCCGTGTCACTCATTTCCGGGCTTCCGCCCAGCAGAATCTCTTCCATGTATGACAGCCCGTCTCCATCCTGATCGTCGGGTGAACCGAGAATGTGGGGATCAATATCCAGCGTCCCCGCGAATACCGGCAGGAAGGCTAGAGCGGCAAGAGAGGCTGCCCAGGGAAGGGGCCGGTGAATAGCTTGATACCATCTGTTTTTCTGATTTGGCGCGAGAGATTCCAGCATTTTCCTTTCCGGCGCTACACCGCCAAAAGAACGAACACACTCACGGTAGATGCCCTGGTACTCACGCAGGAGGGACCGGGTAGACTGACAGCCGGGACAGGCCCAGTGGAAAAGAATGCGCTGATCGCCCTGCTCCAGCCTGTTCGGCACGTACGGTTTTCTGATGAACTGCTCAACACAGCATGAGGGATATCCAAAAAACCATCCTTCGAGCTTTGCCGCGGAAGGTGTAGCCTTGAGGCGTTTCCCTTCAAATTTTGAACGATAAGTTTCAATGTATCTTGAATTCATAGAGAATACAGAGCGAGGCACATTCTTCCCCAGCAGTGTGTATCTCCTGACAGGTTCGACTTCAAGTCCGAGCCGGTTCAGGATGGAAATTTGAGCTGATGAGAGTTTACCCTCCCAGCGGCTGAGCGGTTTCAGGTGATATCGTGTGAGCAAAGCAAGGTAGGCGAGTTCAAACGGGAGTT
>JAFCZZ010000523.1 GCA_019314085.1 Deltaproteobacteria bacterium
AGAACAAGGCCCTGTTATTCCGCGTCCTAAGGGCGGCGTTTTGGCTAAGGGCAGCATCACCACGACAAGCGAGTATCAAACGGTGGCCGAGTACACGCCTACGGCCGGAAAAACCTTTCAGCTAACTAAGATCCTCGTTTCACCGGAACAGGACACGTGGGTTAGCTATTGGTGGGACGGCGTCCGCATCAGCGCTGAGATCCTGCTTACCGGCAAGATCCCGTTTACGGACTGGTTTCCGTGGGACTACTACCCGATGCAGGGCGACGGCTCAAAAAAGTTTGAAGTGAAAGCTAAATATTACACGACTGAGGGCTATTGTGGCGTTGAAATCGTCGGTGAAGAGGTTGAGTAAGGGATAAGCCATGCCTGAACCGCCCTCCATGACTAAAATCTTCGAGGAACCTTGGACTTATCTCGTTCCACCTCCGCCTCCACCGCCTCCGATGAGCCTGATCTTCACGGAGAAATGGGGTGAGCCCTATGTTGAGCCGCCCTCGTACAGGCAGCTTTTCGCGGAGCCTTGGAAGGGCTACGACCGGTTCGGTGCGTTACGCGGCACGGCCCGCGTAGGCTTCAAGATTCTTACGTTGCCCCCGGTGCCCCGGATTAAACTGTATTGGCCGCCTGCCCCGCCAAGACCGCCTGCTATGTCTAAGATTTTCGAGGAGCCCTGGAGCGAGTGAGGTGATCGCGTTGGTGTGGCAAGATTGGGACTGGGAGAAAACGCCTGTTCAAGAGTACATCACGCTTACGAGTGAAACCGCGGTTTCACCGTATTGCAGCTTGAAGATCATCGCGGGCGGCCGGTGGAAGTTTTTCATAAAAGAGGCGGTTGTCCCGATCGACAAGGTTAAAGCGGGTATGGTTATAACTTGGGTCCGCTTCACAGACGTGTCTAAGCCTTTACTCGTGGTTTTCCGCTACCAGGACGCATCTAACTATTATTATGCGCGGTTTGCGGGCGGCTCGAACGGCTGTTATATAGGCCGCGTAAAAGATGGAGTCGGAAAAACGTTTAAGGCGGGCACGTGGACCCCGGACGCCGACACGTGGTACCGTATTCGCGTCAGATGGTGGAGTGATCCTTACTGGGGCCTCGAGGGTTGGCTTGAGTGGTGGGACGGCGAGGCCTGGCAGACCATCGTTAAGTACGCGGACGATAAGGACGATTTGTGGGCTGACGTGGGCGGCCGCGTGGGTTTCGAGGTGGAAAGCCCTTATCACTACCTTGACGACATACTTATATTCGGGGCTTTTGTAGGCCCGATATTCGTGGAGCCTTGGAGTGAATGAAGTATGCGTGAAATGCCTGAGTTAAACCCGTTAAGTGTGCCTTTCGACCCGCCTCATCACTCGGCTGAGGTGGACTGGGATCATTCAGCGGACCGGTGGATTTTGGACGACTCTGTGTACGTGAGCGAACCTAGAAGCATCCGCTGGAAAACGAGCACAACACAGCGGGGCTGCAGCATTTGCAAGCACGCGGGCACAACTGCCTTAAACGAGGGCCGCATCGTATCCTGGCACCGCCAAAACCACAGTAACGCGTACGGCGGATTCTGCTTCAGGCATCAAGCCCCGGTTGGAACTGCGGACCTCCAGAATTTGTATTATATGAACTTTAACCTATATACTAACGCGGTCGGCTTTGGGAAAATGGTAAATGGCAAAAAAACAGGCATCGCTTCTAAGCCGTTTGGTGGCGGTTTCACTTTTCCGATTAACACGTGGCGGAAGGTGCGTATAACTTGGTGGGAGGAAGGCGGCGTACTATACCTCCGCGTGGAGTGGTGGAACGATACGGAGTGGGTGCAAATCTGCGATGATTTTAACGACCCTGACAATTTGTGGAGCGGCTCCGCGGTGAACCGTTGCGGTCTATTCATGGGTTACGAGGCTGCCGCTACACATTATAACTGGTGGGATGACACGGAGATTTGGGGGCCTTAAGCTTGGCTGGCGCTGACCTTAAACGCCGACTGTTTCACGCGGTTGCTCCGCACGGCAGCCTACTCGACAGGCTGATAGACGCAATTCGTGTTAAGCTACGAGTATGCAAGAGAGAGGTGGCTAAAAGTAATGCTTGACATAGTAAACCGCGCCCACACTAATCCAGGCCGGAAAAACTCGCGTAAACCGTTTAAGTGGATCCT
>JAFCZZ010000524.1 GCA_019314085.1 Deltaproteobacteria bacterium
ATTCCTGCGGGATGCAGCTTCACTATACCACATTCTGTGCGAAACACATAGACGTGTCTATACTCTCCGGACAGACACGTCTATGGAGCTCTGGCCGCACGTTCTCAGCGTGCAATGCTGGTGCCCGCCCGGCCGCGCTGATGCTTGTCACCGGTAGCATGCTGAAGTAGAATCGGGCATTCGGGCAGCGGAGTTGCATCGGCTGCATGTGCCTGACATCACACGTGAGGAGGAGCACTGGGCGATGGCCGTATACGAGTTCGAGGGACGGACGCCGAAACTGGGGAAGGGAGCCTATGTGCATCCCTCAGCGGATGTCATCGGAGCAGTCGCGATCGGCGAGGGTTGCTGGATTGGTCCAGGAGCTTGCGTTCGAGGCGACTACGGCACGATCACGATTGGAGATGGCACCAGTATTGAGGACAACTGCGTCGTGCATGCTCGTCCTGGTGAGAGAACGCGCATTGGGAAGCATGTAACCGTCGGCCATACGTCGGTGATTCACACTGCGATCATCCATGATTATGCGGTGATCGGCATGGGTTCAGTGATCTCTGACTGGGCCACCGTTGGAGAGTGGGCTGTGGTGGGTGAGGGAGCTGTGGTGAGGCAGCGGCAGGAGATTCCTGATGACGCCATCGCCGTCGGCATACCTGCCCGGCTCCTGGACAAGAGAGTCAGTGTTGAGTACAAGGGGCAGTGGACCGTCTTCAAGCGCACGTATGCAGAACTGGCACGGAGGTATCGCGAGGGCCTGAGGGAGGTGTAGGCCGTGCACGAAGCGAGGTTGTACGAGAAACTCGGCAACGAAAGGGTGAGATGCCATCTGTGTGCGCATCGCTGCATGATCGCCGATGGCAAACGGGGAATCTGTGAGGTGCGCGAGAACAGGGGGGGCGTGCTCCGCACTTTGGTGTACGGCTTATCCATCTCCCAGGCTGTTGATCCAGTGGAGAAGAAGCCCCTCTTTCACTTTTTCCCAGGCTCAGCAGCTTTCTCCTATGCGACGGTGGGGTGCAACTTTCGTTGTTCCTTTTGTCAGAACTGGACGATATCACAGACGGTTCGCGAAGAGGGCCGTCTCATCGGCCACGAAGCATCTCCGAGCGATCTTGTCTCCGCAGCACGTCACCACGACTGCAAGAGCATCGCCTACACGTACACGGAACCGACAATCTTTTTCGAGTATGCATATGATACGGCCGTGATCGCAGCCAGGTGGAACATCAAGAGCATCTACGTGACAAATGGCTACATGACGGAGGAGATGCTGGATGCCTTTGGGCCGCTCCTTGACGCCGCGAATGTGGACTTGAAGGCCTTTAGCGACGAATTCTATCGCACAACCTGCGGCGCACGATTGCAGCCAGTTCTTGACGCGATCAAAGCTATGAAAGAGAGAGAGATCTGGGTGGAGATCACCACGCTCGTGGTACCTGGGCTGAATGACTCGGAGGAAGAACTTGGCCAAATCGCAGAGTTCATTACCCAAGAGGTGGGTATTGAGACTCCCTGGCATGTCAGCCGCTTTCGCCCCGAATACAAGATGAGAGACCAACACGCCACGCCACGAGATACGTTGGATCGCGCTCGTGAGATCGGCCTGGATGCTGGCCTGCGGTACGTCTACGAGGGCAACGTGCCAGGTGCTGATGGAGAGAACACGATCTGCTACAACTGTCACAACCTCTTGATTCGACGCCACGGCTTTGGCATTGTGGACAATCTCATCCTCCCCGGAAACAAGTGTCCATACTGTGGGGTCGTCATTGACGGGGTGGGTATGGACGGCAAGTGAGCCAGCGTGCTGACAGCCGGCTTTGGTCGCTCTTTCGCGCGGGACAGTTGGTCTGAAGTGGACAAGACGCAATGAGATCTGCGTGCGAGCACAGTGAGGAGGGCGGCTATAGGAGCGCAGTTGCAACTATCCCTGTGGGGGAAGGTTGCACAGATCCTACGAGGGGGCGGAGTGACCTTCTAGCCGAACAACAACTCCACCGTGGCCTTGCTGCTCAGCGAGAAGCCAACTTGCCAGATGCCGGTCGAGATCTCTCGCGGCCGTCGTGAACGTCCGTTGACAGTCAAAGCGACCACGTTCCATTCTGGCCTCTCTGGAACTGCGAACAGTAGCCGGCCGAACTGCTTCCCTGGC
>JAFCZZ010000525.1 GCA_019314085.1 Deltaproteobacteria bacterium
CACAGCGCTTACGTAATCAATTTTTCCCAATCTCTCGGACAGGTCTGCTATGGCCTTGTTCAGGATATCCATGCTCCCGGAAAAGACGCTGGATACTATCTTTACCGGTTCAGGGAGGGTTGGTCTGCTCATAGTGCTTTCTTCAATTCATCCCGGTAGACCGGTGCCGTGCCCACCTTGCCGACCGCGATGCCGGCTGCGTGATTCGCAAGAACGGCAGCCTCCGTGAATGTCGCACCAGCCGCAACGCAGAGGGCAAAAACTCCTATGACCGTGTCACCCGCGCCCGTTACATCGAAGACCTCCCTGGCGACAGCAGGAATATGCGTAAGACCACCGTCCCGTTCAAAGAGGGTCATCCCCTCTTCGCCCATCGTCACCAGAAGGGCCCTGAAGTCGAAGTCCCTGAGAAGCGAGGAACCACCCGTTATAAGGTCGTCTCTGTTTTCAATCTCCCTGCCGAGTGCGCGTTCCGTCTCCTGGTGGTTGGGGGTTATCAGATCACACCCGCGGTAGAGGGAAAAATCGTTCTGCTTGGGATCGATGCACAGGATGATTCCCTGTCTTGAGGTTATCTCCCGTATCTCTCTGACGAGCTGCTCCGAAAAGACTCCTTTATTGTAATCGGAGATGATCACTGCCCCCAGATCGTCTTTTATTGCTTGTATATACGCTATAATCTTCTGAAGGCTCTCTTGGGTAACCGGACCCTTGTCCTCCCTGTCAAATCTTACCACCTGCTGGTTGTGCGCGATGACCCTCGTTTTGACTATGGTGGGGCGCTTCTCCTCCACGATGACGCCTGCCGTGTCGATGTTCATTTTCTTCAGGGTGTCTATCAGCCATCTCCCCTTGGTGTCCGATCCGACAATACCGGAGACAGCGACCTGCCCTCCCATGGAGAACACGTTGTTCAATACATTGGTACAACCACCCAGCAGGAGATTCTCAGAGGTGACTTTCACCACAGGTACCGGGGCCTCCGGGGAGATGCGAGAGACCTTTCCCCAGATAAACTGGTCGACCATGATGTCTCCGACTACCAGCACCTTTGAACGGTGAAAACGGTCGATAATCTCGAGAGCCCTTTTCCTGCTTATGATATCCTTCACCATACAACGCCTTTCAATACCATGGAGCACAAGCGCCGTTTCATCCCGGCCCTATTGCGCCTTCTCTTCCCGAACAGGCCAGCATGCTATTATTATAGAGTTTTTTTGTCAATGCTTTTTCTCAAAATCCTTGACTAAACAGGGAAAAGGATATAGTTAGGACTGCCTTACGTTTTATTAATTTCTGTTCAGAAAAAGGGCCCTTTTCCGTAACCTTTGTGTCAATCCCTTGATTTTCTTGGACGTGCGGTAAAGCGCTTATTTGTAAATTGGGAATCACCCTATCTATGTCTTAAAAAATCAACCTTTAGACGGGTGCCCATGAAGAGGATATCTGATGGATGAGAAGAGTGAACTGCTGAGAAAACGGAAAGAGAAGATGGATGCCCTGCAGAATATGGGGGTTGATCTCTATCCGAATGATGTAACAATAACCGCGACCACCCAGTCCTTGATCGACCGGTTTGGCGACATGGATAACGAGGACCTGACAGGGGTTGAAGAAAAATTTGCGCTGGCAGGACGGTTGATGGCGGTGCGAAACTTCGGCAAGGCCGCGTTCGTAAGCATTCAGGACAGAGAGGGTCGAATACAGGGATACATTGCGCGGGACAAGGTCGGCAAAGACCGATACTCCATCTTTAAAAAATTTGATGTCGGCGATATTGTCTTTGTCTCGGGAGGTCTTCTGAAGACGAGGACAGGTGAGTTGACTGTCGATGCCGATAATATACGGCTCCTGTCAAAGGCGGTGAGACCCTTACCCGAAAAATGGCACGGCCTTACCGATGTAGAGGCCCGGTACCGGCAGAGACCCATCGACCTCATCATGAATCCGGGGGTCAAAGAGGTCTTCTACGCGCGAAGCAGGATTATAAAACTGATTCGTGACTTCATGCAGGAGCGGGACTTTCTTGAAGTGGAAACGCCGATGATGCACCCTATGGCCGGTGGAGCGGTAGCACGACCCTTCAAAACATACCATAATACCCTCGATATGGACCTTTATCTACGAATCGCACCGGAGCTGTACCTGAAG
>JAFCZZ010000526.1 GCA_019314085.1 Deltaproteobacteria bacterium
GTCCCCCTGCTCTACGAGTTCCCAGCGTTGTGTTTAATGCAGGAGCCCGGTTGGGCGAGGGCCTACATGTTAGTTGGCTCTGGCAGCAATGGCAAGAGCACCTACTTGCGGCTAATAACGGATTTGCTTGGTAGGAAGAATGTTGCGAAAGTCAGCTTGCAGGATTTAAACAATAACAGGTTTGCCCCCTCAGCACTTGTTGGGAAGCTGGCTAATATATTTCCAGACTTGCCTGCAAAAGCGTTGCGAAGAACAAGTGTCTTTAAGGCCTTTACTGGCGGGGACGAAATCTATGTGGAAAAAAAGTTCAAGGATCCATTCGGCTTTTTGTTTAAAGGTCGCTTGGCATACAGCACTAACCAGCTGCCCGAGGTTGCGGATGATAGCTACGCGTTCTGGCGGAGATGGGTGGTTATAGAATTCCCAAACGTCTTTCCAGACAATCCAAACTTTTACGATAGCCTTCGCAAGGAGATTCCTGGCTTACTTAACAAAGTTATACAGTATATAAAAAAGATAAAAAGAGAGGGGCTAACAAAAACTAAAAGGGCAGAAGAAATTATGGAGCTTTGGAAACGCAGCAGCGACAGCGTATACTACTTCGTTTCGAAAAAAATAATAAAGGACCCGGACGGCGAGGTTGGGAAAGACTTTTTGTACAATCGCTACGTTGAGTTCTGCGACGAGCATGACATCCCGGCTGTCCCGAAGAATGTTTTCGGCATGAAGATCCAGCAGCACACCGGAGCAAAAAACATACGGAAGCGTGTCAAGGGCGAGAGGATTCGCGTCTGGCGTGGGATCGAGTATCGCAGCGAGGACTAGTCCTTTATTTTTTTTATTCTGCAGATTCCGGTCTTTCTGAACTGGCAGAAGCTACACATGCTGCTGTCCGCGTATTTCTTGAGGCATTTTAGGCATTCCGTTATGCGGTGCTCGTCGTGCAGCTTTTTTGCCGTCTCGAGAGCGTCCAGGCGTTCGTCTATCTCCGCGAGGATCGCGACGTTGTCCCTCTCGCTGCAGAAAATTCTGAACTCGCCGCTTTGCAGGACAAAGTACACAAGGTATCCGCGTTCCACGCCGAAGAGGGCCTTATAATATTCCGCTTGCCGCCAATGCCAAGTGAATGGAAGCTTCTTGTAGCTAACTGTTGTCTTGAACTCTATTGTGAATTTGTTTTTTCTACTGAGATAATCCACGCGGCCGTATAGGTTTCTGTAGTTTACCGGAACTTCCGCGACGATGTCGTCGAAGTATGTTTCGAAGACTTCGTTGAAGGCCTTGTGTATCTTCTCGCCGCGGAAGGAATGGACATAAAATTTATCATCGAATTCCGCGCCAAGCATTAATTTATAAAAAGTAAAGGGCAGACAGTAGCTTAGCGAGGTAACGTATATGTGGTCGAAGCTCTCCTTGCTCTCTCTTTCCATAATTTTTTTTATAGATGCAACAATGTCCTCTTCCGTGAGCATATTCTCAGCTCCCTAAAAAGCCCGGCTTTCCAGGCTTTAAACAACCAAAAAATCTGCTGGTCCGGGTGGTCGAGCAGCGCGGTTTTGTAAGTTGCAAAGAACTGTATAATTTTCTGGCTTGGCTTGGAGCTTTTTTCAACGCGACGGGCGAGGTATTTTTTCGCCATCTGCATGAAGTGGGGACGCTTGAAAAGGGAGTGCAGCAGAACGTGGTTGTGGATGAACCAGAAACTCACGCCATCGCCGCTAAAGGTGAAATCCCTCTCCATGGCGCATCCACCTTAAAAAGTATAGTAGCGTTTTACTTTCTGCAGCTTTACCTTAACTGCTTCGATTTTCGGATCCTCGAGTAGTTCTTCGATCTCCATGAGCTGCTTGATTAAGACGCGGCTGCTTGTTACATACTGCTTTATTTCGTATTTTTTCTTGCCGACTTTCTGTCTCACGCTAACGATTGCGTACTTGCCCAGCGAAGTCTCCCCGAACTCGACGCGGACAATTTCAAACTCCAAATTTAATAAATCGCTTAACCTTGGATACTCGGAAAGGCGCGAGGCCTTTGGCTTGTACTCTACAATCTTACTACTCATACACATCACCACTATTAGTTATAATGCGGTTATTATTTAAATACTTTTCTAAAGAAACCGAAACATTTATTAACTTTTGTTACTATA
>JAFCZZ010000527.1 GCA_019314085.1 Deltaproteobacteria bacterium
AGGGAGGTCCTAATCACGGGAAGGATCGATGTCTTGGCATACAGAGGAAACGAGAAGATCGTGTACGAGATCAAGACTGCCAGAAGCGATGTTGGTATACCTCATCAGCACCACATCGAGCAGCTGAGGATCTACATGAACATGGTCAACGCTCAGAAAGGGATTCTGCTGTACATCACACCGGATAGGGTGACAGAGTACTATGTAACTAACCCGATGTCTGATGAAGAGCTTGTAAAGCTCGTCGAGGAGTTCCTGAAGTTTAACGGTCCTCGCTACGAATGGGAATGTAACTACTGCGTCTACTCCGTGATATGCCCTCTCAAGAAAACCAATACCATGAGGAGGTAAGCCGTGAGGATTCATCTCTCTCCACTTGTAGGAGAAGTGTTGAACTGCATTGAGAGCCATAGGGATGATAGGGATGGTCTCGTTAAGTGCCTTGAAGAGGTTAGCGATAGAGAGCGTATGCTGCTGCTAGGGTTCTACACAGCGCTGCTGATGAAGAGCTATGGTTTGGACAAGGATGGTAACGATCCAGCCGTTCCATGTAAAGAAGGAGCTTAGGAGGTTCCTAGAATGACGCTGAGGGATGTTGCTCGCTACCTCGTTGTGAAAGCTCTTGTGGGTAGGAACATCATCGAGCCTCTGTACGAGTACCTAGTGCTCAACAAGCCGATTAGTGAGGTTGCCGAGAGGCACGGTCTTACGAAGAACCAGCTTCGTGGCTATGCTGATAGGATTAGGGAGAAGAGTTTCGGCAGCTATGCGAGAGCCCGAGCATATCTAAAGGCTCTGTATCCCTTCATCAAGAAGATCAAGCCGATATTCATATGTGACGAGGATGGCTACTGTATGTGTGTTCTATGCAAAAAGGTTGTGGGGAACGGTGGTTACGAACGTCATATCGAGACCAACCACCTCGATGTTGTTGTCAAACATGTTTACACGATCATCGAGTCGGTTAGGGAGAAGATTCTAAACGGTAGGAAGGTGGTAGAATGAAGGAGGATCTTCCAACTGCGGACGAGGCTCTCAAACTCTACGATTGGTTCAGATCTCCTTGCCCTTTCTACAAGAACGGCATCTGTACCGCTCCATCGCTTTGTAAGCCGAGCGATGTCTATACAGTGCCGAGCCGATGCCTATCGATCCAGCACAAAACTTGTGCTATCTACATAGCTGCAAAGGAGGGGAGGATGTTCGAGAAGTGCTATTCTTCCGTCCATCGAAGAAGAGGTCCCGGCTCTACTAACTACCTATATATTTTATACTAGGCTGCACCGAGACGATTTGACAAATAGTTTTTATACTGCTCTGGTTACACCTATAACTGGTGGTTAGGCGTGAAACCCATGTCCGAAACCCCTATTCCGAAAAACGCGTTCCTCGTGGTCAAGCTCAACGCGAAGATGACCATGATCAAGGAGTCCCAGCGTGAGGAGGATCAGAACAGCTTCGTGGTTAGGACCAGGCATGCGATCCCCTACAGCGTGTATCAAGAGCTCAACAGATGGAGAGCGAGGACCTGGAAGCGGCTGTTGAAGTACAAGATCCTTGACTGGATGGGTGTTCCCCTGTTCTCGGCTAAGGATCTCGACAAGATCAAGGAGGTTCTCGACCAGGCTGTTAAGGAGTACGAGGAGATAGTCTCGAAGATACCGGATGAGGAGGTTCGCAACAAGTTCTACTGTAAACCACAAATTCTCGTTGTAAGTCCGCCTCCGGGTGTCTACGAGGAGAACTTCAGGCACGACATCTCTACGGAGCTGCTGGCACAGTTGCAGCAGTCGGTTCAGAGGATTCTTGAGAAGCATGAGCAGAAGGATCCGGAGCTCAAGAAGAAGCTCGACGAGGTTGAGAGGCTGGTCAACGCCTTGATCGAGAAGCTTGAGAAGGTTGAGAAGAAGAGCATTGATGTCGAGAAGCTGGTCCAGGCTCTGCAGGTCAACGAGTCTCTGAAGCAGCTAGTTACGCAGCTAACGGCATTGAGAGCCGCTGCGAGGATCGATATGAGGGTCGTGAGATCGATAGAGGACGACATCGCCAAGATAGAGAAGGTGCAGGAGGTTCTAACACCTGAGGCTAAGAAGCTTCTGGAGATCGCCAAGCAGCACCTGGTAGCGATAAAGCAAGGACAAGTAG
>JAFCZZ010000067.1 GCA_019314085.1 Deltaproteobacteria bacterium
GACCAACCTCACGGCGGTCGCTAGCGCGGGAAGCCCAGAGTGTACGGTCATCTACTGGGATGACATCGAGAGGTAGCTAGCTTTCGGGGGAGACGATGGCCAAGGGCGAGAAGGTCTACACCGACGGGTACATCAGGGTGCCCGAGCGCAAGTGGTACCAGATAGCTGACGCCCTCACCCGCCAGGACGAGCTGATGGAGGCCATCCTGAAGGTTCTCGGGAAGATAAACGAGAAGCTGGAGAGGATCCCCGGGGTTCCCCCCACCGCGGTCGCCCCCGCACCCCTGAAGCTGGCCCCCCTGACGGAGAGGTTCGACAGGTACTTCTCCGGGCTCCCCGTGGCGAAGGTGAACCGCTACTCGGGGACGGACACATCCTACCGGAAGCTCGTCGAGTGGGTGGTGGGCGCCGAGTGGGGCCAGTACTTCGGCTACAGCAGGGGGGAGCTCAGGGAGATCTCCGTCGCGTGCTCCGATTCCGCCATGTACGCCCACACGCTGCTCAGGATAACCGTCGAACATAGGGGGAGGGAGCACAGAATAGTCGACGGCGAGAGGATCTCCGCCCCCCTGACGATCCCGTTCGCGCGCAACAGGCTCGAAGCCAACGACAGCGTCACCGTAGAGGTCAGGTCCGACGACGGAACCAGCATAACCGTGGACGGATTGATAGCGGGGAGGGAGTTCGGTGAATAGCTGGATCTGGGTGCTCGTCGGCATCGGCATAGGAATCGGAATCGCCGGGCTCCTGCTGGCGCTGTTTCTGATGAGGAGGGGGACGCTGACCACGTTCGTTCGGGACGAGGCCGGGCGCATCGTGGAGATAATGGAGCGTCCGATCGGGGTGGGAGCATAGATGAGGTCGAAATACGCGGAACTCCTCTTCCTTGCCGAGGAGGTGGGCGAGGCGGTAGCGGCGCGCGTCATGGCGCCCCGCCCCGCGGCACCGTTTCCGCCGCCGGAACCCGCGCCGCCCGAGGTAGCACCCCCCAAGGTGAGGTACTGGGAGAAAACCCTCCCCCGGGGCACCTCCAACCACCCGATAGACCTCAATATGGACGCCCGCTACTTCATATTCCGCACCGACCGCGACATAGAGGTTGACATGGATCTGCCCGACTGGAGCCCGATCACCGTCCCGGCGGCGGAGAGCCCGTTCAGGATCTCGCTGCCGGAGGGGACCTCGAAGACCCGCATATACATAACCGCCGAGGTGGGGGCCAACGTGGGGGTGCTGTTCTCTAACCAGCCGATCGAGTGGGAGTTCGGGCGAGCCAGATCCGAGGGGACGGCGATCGAGTCCTTCGCTGACAGGCAGTCCTACTGGTACTGGGCGAGCCAGATAGAGCAGCCCGCCATGTCCATGAGCGAGTGGATAGTCTCAACCGCCGAGGGCGTTCCGTACGTGGTTCCGGAGGGGAAGAGGCTCGTCATAGACCTCGTCACCCTGAGCACAGACGTCGCCGGGGTTGTCCAGCAGGTGGAGCTGCTCGAGCGGAAGGCCGACGGGTCCCTCTACAGGTTCGGCGGCGCGTTCTTCGACTGCGTCGTGCCCCTCCACCTCCGGGTTCCCATCGCCGCGGGGAGCCAGGTTAGGATACGCACGTACAACTGGGACTCGGACGACCGCACCATCTGGGTCGTCATCCACGGGTGGGAGGAGTGGCTGTGAGGAAGGCAAGGGCACGCTGGGAGTTCGTGAGGCGCGAGTTCAGGAGGGGCGAGCCCGTGGACGAGGGCGGCAGCGGAACCGTAGAGGCCGAGACCGTCCCGCTGAGGAGGGGGGAGTAGTTGGCGACGGAGCACAAGTTGCTGAAAGCGGAGGACCTGAACATAGACTCCGAGAAGGACCTGCAGGTCGACGTGAAGTCCGGCACGGTTGCCATCGTGCCGCAGGCCGTCACAGGCAACTGGACCCTGTGGGACAACGAGGAGGCCGGCGCCGGCGATGCCAGGGGCGCGACGCTCAGCCCATACCCGCCGCCCTACACGCTCTACCTGAAGGTCAGCGGGGCGACCACGATCAGCGTCTACCTCCTCCCGAACCCGTCGCTCAAGCTGCTGATGGACTCCCACACCTTTGCGGGGGCGGGGGAGCTGGTCTGGACGATAAACCACCAGGCGTATGGAATAGAGGTTAAAACCTCGGCGGCCGTCACGATAACGGCCGAGGTGAGAACCGCGACGACGTGATGCCGATGCCGGACAAGATCAGTCCGCCGCCGGTGAATTTCCAAGCGGGCAGCGGGACGACGGACGCCAACGGCGACGCGACGATCACTTTCCCCCAGCCGTTCGGTTCCACCCCCAAGGTGTTCCTCCAGTCGACGGACGCGGCGGCCAAGGGGATAGTCCTGGACGTGGTGGCCAAGTCGGCGACCCAGTTCACCGTGAAGGCCAGGAGGGTGACGGGTCTCCCGACCGGCCAGGCCCTGAAGGACTTCCACTACTCCACGGCCTCGGCGGTCACTGGGATACCGGATGCAACGGGATCCGCGCTCGGATACCACTCCCACACCGTCAGCTCGCACAGCCACTCGTACAGCGGAACCACGGGCGGGCCGAGCGCCCAGACCCCCGTCGTGGACGGCCTCTACATCACCTCGGTGGCGTCGAGCACCCACACGCACGACGGGACCACGGGCGGGCCGTTCACGACGGTAGCAGTAGCATCGAGCGGCCACAAGCATAAAGTAGCGCATATTGTAGCTTCCACCAGTTGGACAGACCCCCCAGCTAGAGACGACTACGATTTTTACTACAGCGACGGATCAGCCTGCCACCACGTGTATACGGGCTCTAGCGCAGTAGGTGTTGTTGGCGACCTCTACACTCTCACGCCAACTGAAACCGTCACCGTCGCATCATCGTCCCACACCCACGACTTCACGACGGGAGCACCGGGCGGAACCACCCCGACCACCGATGTGGCCTACGACCTCCACGCCTGCTACGTTGCCTCCAGCGACCACACCCACAGCTTCAGCGGCACCACCGGATCCGCTTCCCCGGGGACCTCGTCGGTCAACCTCGCGCACACGCACTCCATAGGGGCCCCGTCCACGGCCACGTTTGTCAGCGCGGTCGGGATCCTGCCGGAGGACTGGATTACCGTCGTGACCGGCGACGCACCGGTGGCGGAGGTGGAATTCGACTGGCTCGCGATCCTCCCGTAAAGGTTTTTATCCAGAAGGGGTAAGGATAGGATGGATGGGAACATGAGGCAGCCGGAAGAGCCCTCGCTGGAGCAGCAGGTGGAGGCGATACGCGGGGAGGTAGCGGCGCTGGCGGACAAGCTCAAGATCGGGTGGAGGGAAGCCCTGCTGCTGCTCATGCACCGCGAGATCGTGATAGCCAACCGCCAGCTCACCCGGCTCCTCACGTACGAGGAGGCGAGGGCCGAGAGGGAGAGGGCCTATGGCGGGAGATGAGGGCAGGAGGCCCCGGCTGAAGCTCGCCTCGGTCGCGGACGCCGCCGCCGTGCGGGGCATGAGGTTGATCAGGGCCACTGAGCTCCGCGAGGCCCCAAAGGGGAAACTCAAGCTCGCGAGCGAGGGGGGCCGGCGACAGTAAAGCTTATTTGCGGGTACCTCCAACCCTGAATCGGTGCAGATGAGGCTGTGGGTCAAGATTCTCGCGGGGATCGCGGCCGGGGTGGCGGCCTGCCTGATCGCCTGGCGCTGCGGGCTTCTGAGGCCCCGGCCGGAGGAGAGGCGGACCCTGATGGAGAACGAGGAGGTCTGGGACGTGATCTCGGACGAGCACGGGATCCCCCAGCGCATAGTCATCCACAGGAAGGTGGTGGGCGGATGAGCGAGCTGGCGCTGGTGGCACTGCTGGGCTTCTTCGGGCTGCTGGCCTACCTCGCATACCTGGCCGTGTCGCACCTGCGGTCGGTCCGCCCCGCCAGCGAGACCTGGGACGTGCAGTCCGACGAGCACGGGATCCCCCAGCGCATCAAGGTGACGAGGGAGTAGGATGCCGAGGGAGCGCTTCAGGATCGAGCCGGCCGACCCCCAGACCACGGACGCCCGCGTGCTCCAGTTCATCCAGACCAGGGTGCTCGCGGCCAAGATCGACCAGCTCGCGAGGGCCAGGCCGGAGGGGGCCAGGGCGGAGCGCAGGACCAGGACCCGCCTGATCAACCCGAAGTCTCCCGTGAACGTCCGGGGGGTCTACACGGTGGTGGATGTCAGGGGGTCTGGGGCGCTCAGGGAGTTCTTGGTCAGGGGGTCCGCGGAGTTCACTGTGGGGCTGGAGCTCGACGGGCGGCCGGTCTACTACGACACCTACGGCGAGCTGGAGGACCTCTCCCAGCAGTCGGACGAGGTCGCGGCCTTCCGGGACGACGACGGGAACTACGTGGTCCACCTGAAGGACCTGAAGTTCGCCGAGTCGCTGAAGCTGACCCTGCACGGGACGTTCACGGCCTCCAGGCTGTTCTGCAAGTACGAGGTCTCGGAGGCTTTATAAGCCGGCAATTCAGAATATCGGATGGTTCCGGACGAGACGCGAGGGGAAGGGAAGATGGGAGTGGAGGAAGTCAGGTACCTCAAGAAGATCGACGGGAAGTTCAGGATACCGGAGGGAATCGTGGTCTGGGGCGAGGACGCGGAGGGCAACCCCGTGAAGGTCCTGGTGGACGGTGACGGGCGCCTCCAGGTCGACGTTCTCTCGATGCCCTCGGTGTCCGTGGAGCCCAGCTTCAAGGACGCGGCGGGGGTTCCGCACCGCGCGCTCGTGGACGCCGACCAGCACGTGCAGGTGGACGTCCTGAGCTCGGCACTGCCCTCGGGGGCGGCGACGGAGGAGACCCTGTCGTCCGTCCTCAGCCGGTTCGACATAACGCTGAGCAACCTGAGGAACACGCTGGATTCGAGGATTTACGACCCCGCGGACGCCTTGTCGGTGTATGACCAGATCAAGCAGGTGAGGACGCGGGTGGACAGCCACCTTCCGAACATGGACGTCCCGGTGTCGTCCCTCCTGAGGATAAGGGTCTACGACCAGACCTTCGAGGAGGGAACGAGCGACCTCACGGCCGAGAACTGCACCCAGACGGTTCAGACGACCGAGGTCTACGGCGGGAGCTATGCCCTGGACGTATCCATAGCTGACGGCGTGACTGGAAGCGTCACCACCCCCGCGAGACCCGTTTCGGCAAACCAGCGAGTGACCTTCAGCCTCGCCCACAAGGAGAACGCATACATCAGCGACATAAAGCTGGCCGTGATATGGCGGAGGTCCTCTGGGGGGACAATAGACGCGGAGGAATACGCCCTTACGCCTTCCACTTCCTGGCAGGTCGACAGCCGGACGCTGACGGCCCCCCAGAACGCCACGACAATGGAGCTGCAGGTGAAGGCCACCGCTTCGGGCGGGGAGGGGCACGCATACCTGGACGAGTTAACCATAGACCTCGTGGGCCAGATACTCCGGACGGATGCCGCGGGGAACGTCAAGGTCACGGACGACATGCTCGATGTTGGGCTTTCAACGAGGGCCTCGGAGGCGACCCTGTCTTCGATACTTTCGCAGCTTGACATTACGCTGTCATCCCTGAGGGATTCCCTGAAACAGTCGACCATAGACACGACGGTTTATACGAAGAGCCTGGCCGACGTGTGGTATCAGTTGTCGCAGACCCTGGCTGTGCACGAGCAGACCCCCTGGAACCCGCCGAACCTGGACGTCGCCTTGAGCACCAGGGCAAGCGAGTCCTCGCTGACAAGCTTCGCCGCACAGGCCTATGACTCTGCGAACGACCGCTACAAGATAAACGCCGAGGCGGTTGCGAATCCCCCTAACCTGGATGTCGCGCTCTCGACCCGCGCAAGCGAGGACACGCTGAGGCTCGTCCCCTCGCGCTGGATCCCCCCGGGCGCGACCGAGAAGTCCTGGAGCGCGAACGCGTCGCCGACCGCGGCTGGGGACTCCACGCTGGTCGACTACGTGCCGGACAGCGGGAAGACCGTGCGCATCACGGACATCACGGTGTCGGCGGACGTGGACGGCCACGCGCGCGTGATGTGGGGGACGACCCAGCTCTGGAAGCAGTTCCTGACCGCGAAGATCCCGGGAGGGCAGAGCTTCACGAGGGCCCTGAGCGTGACGGGGGACGGGACGACGCACCTCCAGCTCATCGTGTACGCGTCGGCGGCGGGTAACGTGACCGGGACGATGCTCGGGTACGAGGTGTAGTCCGTGGGATGGCTACCGGGATGGGCCAAGAGGGTCAGGCTTACCGCCGACCACACCGTGATAGACTCCGACCTCGCCGACTTCCCGGCCCTGCTCCACATCAGCGCATCGTCTGGAAAAAACGGCAGGGACCTCACGTTCGTCTTCGACGAGGTGGGAGCAAACTACAAGAAGATAGCGGTCACCACGGGCGATGGGGTCACCCAGTGCTACGTGGAGGTTGAGAAGTGGGACGCCGTAAACGAGAAGGCTTGGCTCTGGGTGAGGTGCCCGACCCTCTCGTCAACTACTGACACGGACTTCTATCTCTACTACGACAACTCCCAGCCAGACAACACGGCCTACGTGGGCGACCCCGGCTCTACTCCGGCGCAGAGCGTGTGGGATGCAAACTTCAAGCTCGTCACTCATATGCGAGATGACCCCGATACATCGCACGTCAGGGACAGCACGAGCAACGCCAACGACGGGACGAAGAAGGCGGCGAACGAGCCAATAGTGACGACCGCCGGGAAGATAGACGACGCGCAAGATTTTGACGGGACGGACGATGACGTGACTCTATCAAGCCCAATAACCGGGACGGTTCATTCCTGTAGCATCTGGGTTAAATTCGATACCGGCCCGGACTTCGTATTGGTTGGCGGTTCTTACGAACATTATTTTTTGTATGCGACTTCTGGGAGGCTCTACTACAACGTGGGGGGAGATTATGTTTGGGTGGATGTCTCATGGGCGACGAATACTTGGTACCATTTAGTTTCAGTCCGAAATGGCACTTCGGTCAGGTTTTACGTGAACGGAAGCCAGCAGGGGACTGAACAGACGCTGAGTGCAAACACTCCCAACTCGGTGAACACGATTGGCAGGTATAGCGATGATGACCGCTGGGCTACTGACGGCATCATCGACGAGGTCCGCATCTCGGACGTTGCCCGGAGCGCGGCGTGGATTAAAGCTTCCTACCACTCCGGGAACGACTCTCTCTGGACTTGGGGGGCACAGGAGACGTTGCCAGTCGGGAAGTCGCCGATGACGCTCATGGGGGTCTGACCGGCGAAAGGAATGCTTATATAGCTGGTGAGGGAGAGGCTGAAAGGGGAAGAGCATGGCCGAAA
>JAFCZZ010000068.1 GCA_019314085.1 Deltaproteobacteria bacterium
ACCCCCACCGAAAGCCTGTTGACGCCGATTCTTTTCAGAACGGCAATATGTTCCGGGGTGAGATGATTGGGATTGGTCTCCACCGAGACATCTCTGATGCTGAAGCAGTCCGTTGCCTGCACCAAGGTCTTTTCCAGTTCGTCCATCAACACCGTTGGGGTGCCGCCGCCTACATACACGCCGGTAAAGTCGTACCCTGCCTCCCGGTAGAGCCGCATCTCTGTCCTGAGGGCATCATGATACCTACGGCAGAGGGCTTCGTCCAACACAACCCGGTTGAAGGAACAGTAAGGACACAGACTTTCACAGAACGGGATATGGATGTAGAGAAGGCGATTGCCCTGTGCCCGCCCGCGCGGGAGAGAGGCACCCACCCCTTCCTCGAACCGCAAGCCCTGGGAAAACTCCCGCTTTGTCACTGCTGTTATAATCTTATCTATCACTGCACAAACACCCTCCCTGTACGCGTCTGAACTATCAGGATTTTAATATTATTTCAATAGCGTTGAAATAACAATCTCATGATGCTATAGAAATGCTATATCACAAACAGAAAGGCTCTGCGTGAGATCAATGAAGACTTGGAAATTGTGGGAAAACGAAGAGATCAATGAAGAGGAGACCGGGCTCCTGCGGAGAAGCGCCGATGAGATACCGGTCCCCTTTGATGAAGAGGGAAAGCGGGATATCGAAACCCTCATTGATGCCTTTGTGGGACGGGATGATGCAGCGGGCCTTGCCGCCCCGCAGATAGGGATCAGCAAACGGGTCGTGGTGTTCAAGAACGGGAACTTCGACGACAGGGGTCCCATGCGGAAGGGAAACGGCCAGTACGATGTCCTCGTCAACCCGAGAATCACACAGATACGGGGAGACAGGGAAAAGGCACAGGAGGGATGTCTCTCCTGCCCCGATATCAGTGTCGATATCGTCAGGGCTACCTCCATCAAGGTGAAGGCGTACGATGAAAAAGGGGGAAAGGTCAACAGACGCTACCAGGGGTTCCTTGCCCGCGTTGTCCAGCACGAGCTTGACCACCTCGATGGAAAGCTCATTGTCGACCGGGGCACGGCGGTCTATTTTCCCAAAGAGAAGGCCCTGTTTTTCGACAAGATCTTCAAGGGTGAATGAAACCATCCCGCAACAGAATTCGGGGAATCAGATCAGGGGGTGCCCAGATGTCATATGACATACAGTGTCGCTATTTCGAGAAGGCCGGTCGCGAAAACACACGCGATGTGCTGGAGACCTCCTCGCAGCGCGCCAGACAGCTTGGTATCAGTACAGTTCTCGTGGCGACATGCAGCGGAAAGACCGCAATGGAGGCGATTGATCATCTGGGCCCCGATATACAGATCATAGCTGTTACCCACTACACGGGTTTTGTGCGTCCCGATCATCAGGAGATGAAAGAGGAGACGCGCCGCACGCTGGAGGCCAAAGAGGTGCGGATATTGACCTGCCAGCATGCCTTCGGGGGAGTGGGGCGCGGTATACGGATGGCATTGAAAACCTACCAGGTTGAGGAACTCATGGCATATACCCTCAGGATGTTCGGACAGGGGACCAAGGTGGCGGTTGAACTGGCATTGATGGCCGCTGACGCGGGACTGGTGAGGACGGACGAAGATATAATATCCATCGGGGGGACCGCCACAGGGGCGGACACGGCGCTCCTGCTTCGCCCCGCCAACGCATCCGAGATTTTCAACCTGAAGGTAAAGGAAATCATCTGTAAACCCGCAACATTTTAAGGAGCGCTTGTATGCCGCTGACCAAAGATCATTTAGACAGATACGCCGATTCCCTTTTGTGGGGGCTCATGAAGGCAAGGACAGGACGGTTCAAGCGAGGGGATATTGTCCTGATTCGATACGATTCGCCGGGCATGAGCCTCGTCGAAATCCTCTACGACAAGCTGCTGGACAGAGGCATGCATGTTATTCCCCGTGCCGGGTTCAGCGCGCACATGGAGCGCTCCTTCTTCGATAAGGCGAATCGGCGGCAACTGGTGTTTCATCCCCCCGGTGAAAAGGAACTCTACGAATCTCTGAACGGGAGTATCTTTGTTCATGCCCCCGAGTCTCTTACCCATCTGAAAGAGGCAGACCCCGGGAAAATAGCACAGGCGGTAATAGCAAGAAAAGAGCTGCGCGAAATCCTGGACCGAAGGGAGGAGGCCGGTGAGTTCGGGTGGACACTCTGCACCTTTCCGACCCGTGAGCTGGCAAAAAACGCAAAACTTACCCTCGGGCAATACACGGACCAGATCATAAAGGCCTGTTTCCTAGACAGTGATAACCCCGCTTCCCAATGGGACAGCATATACCGGAGAGCCGGCGCGATTAAAAAGTGGCTGAACGGGATGGCTGTTTCGTACTACCATGTAGAGTCGGAACGTGTTGATCTTCGTATACGGCCGGGGAAAAAGAGACAGTGGATCGGTGTTTCAGGCCACAACATCCCGAGCTTCGAGCTTTTTCTCTCCCCCGACTGGCGGGGCACGGAGGGCCACTACTTTGCAAACCAGCCCTCATTCAGAAACGGAAATTACGTGAAGGACGTAAAACTCGTCTTTAAAAAGGGCCACGCAGTGAAGATTGAGGCTGCCACCGGGGAAGCCTTCACGATAGGGCAACTGTCCATGGACAGAGGGGCCGGAAAGGTCGGAGAGTTTTCCCTGACCGACAGGCGCTTTTCCCGGATCGACACCTTCATGGCGGACACTCTCTTCGACGAGAACTATGGGGGGCAATGGGGAAATTGTCATATAGCCCTTGGCGCGTCGTTCTCCGAGGCGTACGACGGTAATCCCGCCGAACTGACAAAGACCATGAAAAAGAACCTCGGATTTAATGACTCCGCACTGCACTGGGACCTGATAAACACCGAAAAGAAGGTTGTACAAGCTCATCTGTCGGACGGGAAGACCGTCACAATCTATGAAAACGGTGTTTTTTGCCGTTAGGTGTCGCACATGGCAAAACCGGCCGGTACCACAAAAACGACAGCCAAACGAGTGGAGTCCACTCCATTACCCCGTGACGAGGAGCAGATTTTGTTATAGGCAGGGACCACAGGATCATCTGCTGGAACAAGGCGCTGGAGACAATGAGCGGCTTCGCGGTGCAGGAGATGATCGGGTCGAAGAATCACTGGAGGGTCTTCTACCATGAGTACAGGCCCACCATAGCAGATCTTATCGTGGACGGACGGCACAATGAACTTCCGCACTGGTACCCGGGCAAGTACAACAAGTCAAAATTGATAGATGATGCCTATGAGGCAACGGATTTTTTCCCGGCACTTGAAGGGAGAGGGAAATGGCTCCGGTTTACCGCATCCGCTCTCAGGGGTTCGGCGGGGGCCATCACGGGGGCGGTTGAAACCCTTGAAGACATAACGGACCGCAAGCTTGCCGAGAATGCGCTGAGAGAAAGCGAGGCACGGTACCGGACCCTGAGTGTTACCGATGCCCTTACGGAGCTGTATAATTCGAGGTATTTCTACGATCAACTGCGACTGGAGATAGAGAGGGCCGAACGGTATGGGCACCCCCTCTCCCTTCTCCTCTTGGATATCGATAATTTCAAGAGATTCAACGATACATACGGACACCTTGAAGGGGATGAAGTCCTGATCCGGCTGGGACAGGTCATTCGGAGGTGTCTGAGAAAAACGGACTCCGCGTACCGGTTCGGTGGGGAGGAATTTACCATTATCCTGCCGGAAACCGGCGGTGATGCGGCAACCATTCTCGCGGAAAGGATACGGGAAGATCTTGCAAACGAGGACTTCTACCCTGTAGAAAGTCCCGAGATAGTGCATGAAACGGTAAGTATCGGGGTGGCCCAGTACCTGCCGTGCGAGGGGTTGAGGCCCTTTATCAAACGGACGGATTTCAACATGTACGAGGCCAAGGAGCAGGGGAAAAACAGGGTCTACTACCTGAGCACGTAGGTTGCCCCGGACACGCCCGCCGCCGTACGAAAATCCCTTGACAAGATACCCTTCAGACAGTATGACCCTGCCTTTCGGTAATCCAGTCACTCAAAACCGGTTGCGTGGAGACAGCATGTCAATTATTTTGAACATCCCGGCCATCGTGAGGATCCTTATTGTTTTCGCCTGTATCCTCCTGGCCATCAGGAAAAAGATCTCGCTGGGGAATGCCTTCGTCCTGGGAGCGATCCTCATCGGAGCACTCTTTGGACTGAGACCGGGAGCGATGTTCTCCTCAGCCGTCAACTCGGTCATGATGCCCAAGACCCTTTCCCTTGCCGTGGTCGTTGCTCTCATCCTCGTCCTCAGCAGCAGCATGGAGATGGGGGGGCATATGGCGCGGCTCCTTGACAATTTCCGCGGTCTCGTGGCAAATCCCCGGCTGAACCTCGCCCTCTTTCCCGCCCTGATCGGGCTTCTGCCGATGCCAGGAGGTGCGGTCTTTTCCGCGCCCATGGTGAAGGAAATGGGAAACCAAAGTGGGCTGCGGCCGGACCAGCTCAGCTTCATCAATTACTGGTACCGCCATATCTGGGAATACTGGTGGCCGCTCTATCCCGGGGTGCTCCTCGCGGTAACACTCGCTGAGGTAAACCTCTGGACCATTGTGGCGGTGATGTGGCCGCTTACCCTGATAGCTGTATCTCTCGGCTCACTTTCCATAAAAGGAGCCGAACTGAAAGATGCGGCGGAGAAACAGGACACGGCCCGGCCCGCAGGGCCATTTTTGAGAGATCTGATCCCCATCCTCATCGTAATAGGTGGGGGGCTTGGTATGGGAATGCTCTTCTCAGTCATATCTCCCGGGCTTCATATTGCGAAGGAAACAGGGCTGGTTATCGCGCTTATTATATCTATCGTGTATGTCTGGGTCCGCGGCAAGATGACGGGTGACGGGATCCGGAGGGTTCTCATGGACCCGCACCTTTTCAAGATGTTCTATATGGTTACCGCGATACTGATCTTCAAGGGGATGCTTGAGGACAGCCACGCCGTGGGGGCCATAAGCGCGGAGTTTATGGCCTTTTCCATTCCCCTTGTCCTGATAACCGTCGTGCTCCCCTTCATCGTGGGGGGGATTACGGGGATAACGATAGCCTTCGTGGGGAGCACCTTCCCGATTATCATCCCGCTCGTCCATTCCATGGGTGAAGGGATCTTCATGCCGGCCTACGTTGCCCTTGCACTTGTGAGCGGTTTCATAGGGGTGCTGCTCTCACCCCTCCACCTCTGCCTTCTCCTCTCCAACCAGTATTTCGGGGCCGCATTCGGACGTGTATATCGGCATCTTCTCCTTCCCTGCCTGGTCCTCTTTGCGACAGGCCTCATATATTTTTTCTTTGTGCACTGGCTGATTACATGATCTGTATGATGCCTCAGTGCGGCGGGACACCCGCTCAATGGTCCACACAACAACCATTTGACAGGCCTGAAATGATGCTTATTATAATCGTGCATTGACGATAGACGATATGTGTGCTATCACCGCCGCTCGGATTTGAGCGGCGGTGTGGAACGCGGCACAGGACATGAGATCTTTTGTATGTATCATTGCCGCTAAAACTGATAAGGGGATGCAACCGATCGATGGCAACAGGTGACTGCACTGGCGGACCGCATTTCGTGGATGGCGGAGTTCTTGAAAAGACGGACCATGAAACGTGTAAAAAAATGCTGGCACGCCTTTCAAAAGGGCTTGCCCACCCCGCGCGGATCGAAATTATCCGGATGCTGTCCAATAAGCCTCCGGAGGAGAAGTATATCTGCTCGGATATCGTCAAGGCCCTTCCCCTGGCACAGGCGAGTGTGTCCCAGCACCTGAAGATTCTAAAGGAGACGGGCTGGGTGTACGGGGAGGTTGACGGGCCGCGCGTCTCATGCAATCTTGTCGGGAATATTATGGAGTATTACAGTAAGCTGATCAGAAGAGCTACTCAACAGTAAAACATATAAAGGAGAACGCACAATGTTTGAAGTTTCAGAAAAGGCACAGGAGATGATCAAGAAGGTTCTCGAGGCCAGGGAAGACAAACTCCCGGTCCGACTGGTATATTCCGGAGGCGGGTGATCGGGCCCCTCACTGGGAATGTCTCTGGATGAGGCAAAAGAAGGCGATAAGATCTTTAAGGAAGACGGCGTCACATTTTTGATAGATGAACAGTTGTTTGATCAGGCGAAACCGATCAATATAGATTTCATTGATTCGGAGAGAGGGTCCGGTTTTTCCATTACCTCCAATCTGTCAGTCGGCGCTACGTGCGATGGGGGTTGTTGCGGTTAAGACGGGCTACGGCTCACGTCAAGGCATATTGTTTCATACGACGGACCACATGCGCAAACCGGGGGAAAGCTGAACGCCTGGACCGGCTGCTCGTTGAATAGAGACTGGCGGCGTGTGTGCAGATGACTGGTGTCACAAGTTTTTACGAATAGGACGGTGCCCTCAGCAGGGGCGACGAGTTGCCGTTGATCAAGGCGCCGTCCGTTTCATAGGGTGAGAATGAGGCATCCATTTCCCGGAGCCACAGCTACGATATCACCGAGATCATTCAGGCCCCGATCCGTGCAGGCAGCGAAGCATACCTGAAATGGAGCAACACCGGCACCGCATAACGGGGTACGTCACCGGGCAGGACCGGTTTTTTACCACGGCACGTAAAGGGGGAAAAAACAAAGGCCGACTACCACAACCGACAGTATGACAACGCCGGCATAGAATATCTCCAGATAGGAATCACCCCGCGAAGAATATTCATCCCAGTCGGTTTCCTCCAGGTAACGCTGGAATTTTGAAAACATTTTCCTCTCCGATCAGAAATTTTGTACCATATGATCACTGCGGCTATATACATGGAAACCCTCCTTGCCTGTATAATCGGCATAACCGATTAAATCTTGAATGGTATCTTGTGCGAATAATTTCTGCTCCCATTCGCCCAATATATCCACAGTCCCGAGTGGTCGTATCGACCCTGTACATACGCAATAAGGATGCCAATCGCCCCCGGATGTGGCTGGTTATAACCCTCACGGGTATCGGAGAAATCGGCCGGGGAAAGGCGCGTCACAGCAGTGCCAATGTGGCAGGGCGCGCCACTGAGGCATACCTGGGTATTATAAAAACCACAGACAACCCCATCTCAAGAATCTGGTTGACATTGGTGCAATCGGGAGGTACAGACCCCCATGTTCGAATGGCGGGGGATACGTATTTCAGGGCAGATCACAGGCCCGTTCAAGATAATCACAAAGAAACGGAGGATTTATTGTGCGATTGAAAGATAAGGTTGCGGTTGTAACGGGTGGCGGCGGCGGACTGGGAGAGGGGATTGCCCTGTGCCTTGCCAGAGAGGGCGCGCATGTTATCGTCAGCGACTCAAAACTGGAAACAGCCGAGAAGGTTGCGGCCCGGGTCCGGGAAAAGGGAGTCAAGGCCATGGCGGTCCGGACGGACGTCCGGTTCTCCGATCAGTGTCAGGATATGATCGATACGGCACTGAAAGAGATGGGCGGACTGGATATCCTGGTCTGCAGCGCCGGTGTGGGAGGATACGCGCCCGGCAGAGACCCGGATAAACTGCTGAACATCGAGAACATCACCGATGAAGAGTGGGATACGGTCATCGATGTGAACCTGAAGGGCGTTTTCCTGTGCAACAGGGCCGTCATCCCCCACTTCAAAAAACAGAGGAGCGGAAAGATCATCAATATCGCGTCAATTGGCGGCCGCATGCCGCTCGATTTCCTCGCCCACTACGATACCAGCAAGGCGGGCGTCATCGCGCTGACCCAGGCAGTTGCCATGCACATGGCGCGCTACAATGTCAACGTCAATTCCATTTGCCCCGGCCTCATCAAGACCGAGATGGGGGCGAACATGGGGCATCTGCTCAGTGCTTCCCACCCCGTCTTTCGCGGTATGGACCCCGATGCCATCTTCGATACCCTTGTCAAGAATTCCGTGCGCAAGCGGACGCCCCAGACAGCGGAGGATATCGGGAACGCCGTCGTCTTTCTCGCCTCCGATGAGGGGAAAGAAATCGTGGGCCAGGGGCTCAATGTCTGCGGGGGGATGTACTTCAGCTAGAGGGTATCATATCCCGTAACAATCTTTTATAACGGAAACAAAGACCACGGGACCGGGCTTCTGCCTGGCCCCTGTTATTCTTGTTAGTAGCGGCATTGATCACGCCTGTATTGGAGGGAAACGGGATCATGAACGACGCACCAAAACTGGACTTTCTCTTTTCACCAAAATCAGTGGCCGTTGTGTTGCGGTCACGCGGCCTGGGGGCCTTCTTTCTGAAGCAGCTTCTTGACGGGGGCTTCCAGGGTCAGCTGTATGCCGTCTGCGGTGACGCCGACGAGCTGATGGGTCTGCCCTGTTACCGGTCTGTAACAGATATCCCCGGCCCCGTCGATTATGTCATCATTGCCGTATCGGCGAATCAGACACCCGATGTTATACGGAATTGCGCCCTGAAAGGGGTAAAGGCCTGCACGCTCTTTACGGCCGGGTTCAGCGAGCTGGGAACGGACGAGGGGATCGCCCTGGAGCGCGAGATCGTATCCATCTCCCGCGGTAGCGGTATGCGCCTTATCGGGCCCAACTGCATGGGGATATATGCTCCGGGAGGCGGCCTGTACTTTTCCGCTAATTTGCCTCGTGTACGGGGCTGGTTCGGTGTCTCGAGTCAGAGTGGCGGTAACGCGATTTATCTAGGCAAAATGGCGCCGCGGCGGGGAGCGCCGATCAGCAAGGCCGTCAGTTACGGCAATGCCTGCGATATCAATGAATCGGATCTGATCGAATATCTTGCCGATGATGAAGAGACAACGGTTATCGGCGCCTATATCGAGGGGATCAAAGACGGAAAGCGGTTTCGTGAAGTGCTGAAGCGGGCGGCCCGCAAGAAACCCACCATCATTCTCAAGGGGGGACAGACCGAGGCGGGAGCCGCTGTAACCCAGTCACACACGGCATCTCTTTCGGGTTCTCTCCGGATATGGGATGCGGTGATAACACAATCAGGGGCAATCCAGGCCGAAAGCCTCGACGAGATGATCGATCTCGCGCTTCTCTTCGGGTACATGAAACCGCCTGCGGGACGGAGGATCGGCATGGTCGGCATCGGGGGCGGTGTCAGCGTCCTTGCCGCCGACGCGTTCGAGCAGAAGAACCTGTCCCTGACCCGTCTCACTCCCGCCATTCAGGCTAGGCTCCAGGACCTGCATCCCGGGGCTGGGAATATCTACACCAATCCCATCGATACGACGGCGCTCTTTTATGAGACCGACGGCTTTAGAAAGACTCTCGAGATCCTCGATGACTGGGATGAGATCGATATCATCCTTCTCCACGTCCCCTATGATATTCTGGCCTTTTTGACCCCTGAACAGGTGCGGGGCATTGCCATGGCGGAGAAGATGATTGGTCATATCGGAGGTATCAGAAAACCGGTTGCCATGTTGCTCCACTGCGCGGCCCTGAAGGAATCCTACGAACTATCCTGTGACAATCAGGAGGTATGCTGGAAGGCGGGTCTCCCGGCATTCACGTCAATTGAGGGATGCGCGTCCGCTTTGGATAAGTTTATCCGCTTTCATGAAAGAAAAACTCAGAGGGGTTGACCGTTTGTAAAAATTTCAGTCGGGAACGCACAAAGAAAAATAGGGACAGCTGTACTAGCTCAGTAATTCGGTAAGTCGTATTGCATCGGAATACGGTATCAAAGCACCGGTAGTTTTTTCTTTCCAAATGATTTCCCTGTGGGCCGCCTCGTATACATCCTTGTTTTTAGGAAATGCCATGGCGATTTTTCTTACTATTTTGGCTTCCTCAGTAGTTAAGGGATCAACGCAGGCGGTATTCGCATGCTTGATTTCATCAATCAGGTCTCTGTAATTGTTGATTTGTGGTCCCTGAGGAAGTGCAGCATAGGTTGAACCGCTGATGCTTTCACCATAGTCCCGATAGGCGATCATGTCTGCGTACCAAACATATTTGGCGGCATAAAGACCTTTATCATTTTCCTTAAGCATTGGTCGGCCCAGTGATGTTTCGAAATGGCTCAGGAGGAGGCGTACCCTACCTAAGGTAAAGTTTCTGTTTCCTGTATAAATATCCCCACTCGTTTTCCCTTCCAAGGCTTCTCGGAGAGCTTTATCCATTGATTTAGTCTGAATCTGTGACCCTTCCCACCTTTTTATGCTTGCGATTCCGACCTTCGTTCTGTCGGCAAGATCTTGCTGCGATATTGC
>JAFCZZ010000528.1 GCA_019314085.1 Deltaproteobacteria bacterium
CTTGCGGGCGTCGGCTATCTCCTGCTTGATCGCCTCCATATCAACCTTGTCGCTCAGTTTCACCGTCTGAAACCGCAGAATGTTGTCATCGATCTTAAAGTTCCTCTCCACCTCGGTCACAACCTTGTACCGGGCAACAAAATCAACCCTTACATACACACCCTCGCGCCTTTTCTCAATGGGGTAGGCCAATCTCCGTTTGCCCCAGTTATCAACCTCGATTATGGTACCGTCCATACCGTCAATAATTCCGGTATAGCGGTCAACCAGGGGGCCCACTTCATCCGACTGCAGGTCGGTCCGCACAATGAATATCGTTTCGTATCTTCTCAACATACATTCTCCTCTCGGCTCTATAGCCCGAATACTGAATCCGGGCAAGGAGTCCTTCGTTATATTCAGTCTCCGTCCCTTGAAAAATCCGATTCCCAAGGTGGACACTGTTCGAAAAAACTCGTTTTTACTATACTATACTTCCGTAGAAATCAAGCTATTTCTCGCGTGACTGTTACCTTCATAGCCCACATTCTCCCTAACCTATCAGATCCAAACATCGATATCATCCGGCTACTCCCGTCCCAGTATCAAGACCGCTTTTATGGCAGATTTCGGATCACGACCTCCGGTCCGGGGATAAGTGTGCGTCCCTTCAAATTAATTTACCCCGGCAGGAGACCGGACCGTCGTATTCCCTGGATTCTTACCCTGAAATCAGCGAGTTTTCCACCTCAACCAAAGACGCGCATAAAACCTCATATTCCTTGAAAAGAACAAAGAAATAATGTATGGTGCTCCCGGTTTAGGGGGGATTTGCGCCGTAGCGAAGGGCCCTGCCCTCGTTCCCACTCGAATCCCCCATGGACCGGCGTTGACAGTTCGCCAAGAAATCTCTACAATTTATCACTTAGAGTGAATATAAGGAATATTTACATAGGACACTGAAAACAAAAAGGGTTGCCCCCGCGGTCAAAATAACGGATACATACAACCGGATTTCCGTAAAGCGGCCGTTGCTACCCGCATAGCAAAGGAGTTCAAAATGGATCAGAAGCTTTCTTTAACGATTAATGGAAAGGCGATGGAGGCATCTCCGGGACAGACCATCCTTGAGGTAGCCAGGGAGAACGGTATACACATCCCCACCCTCTGCTACTACGAGGGAACGACCAACGTGGGGGCCTGCAGGGTGTGTGTTGTGGAGGTGGAGAATGCCCGGTCGCTGGTGGCATCGTGCTGCATGCCGGTCAACCAGGGAATGGTCGTCATGACCGACACGGAGAGGGTCTTAAACGCCAGGAAGCTGGTGGTCGAACTCCTCTGGTCATCCGGAGATCACAACTGCCTCCAATGTGAAAAGAACGGGAATTGCGAACTTCAGGATCTCATCTACGAACTGGGGGTCGAGAAACCCGGCTTTGAGATTGCCCCCCCGGCATACTCGATAGAAGACACCAACTCCATGATACAGAGGGATCTCAACAAGTGTATCCTCTGCGGCAGATGCGTCCGCGTCTGCAATGAGATACAGGTCCATGAGGTCCTTGACTTCTCGATGCGCGGATCACACGCAAAGGTCGGGCCCGCTTTTGACGAGGATTACATCGATTCGAACTGCGTGTTCTGCGGCGCATGCGTGGACGCCTGCCCCGTCGGCGCCCTGACATTCAAGCAGGCACGGTTCAAGGGACGTCCGTGGGAAATTGAAAAGGTGCGCACCACGTGCCCTTATTGCGGCGTGGGGTGCCAGATGGACCTGAATATCAGCGATGGGAAGGTTATAAAGGTCACCACCAACAGGGAATACGGCACGCCCAATCAGGGAATGCTCTGCTCGAAGGGCCGGTTCGGGATGAACTTCATCGACAGTCCCGACCGTCTGAAAACACCCCTTATCCGCAAGAATGGCGAGCTTGAAGAGGCAAGCTGGGAAGAGGCATACAGCTATATCGCGGAAAAATTTGCCTCCATAAAAGAGAAAAACGGCCCTGACAGCATCGCGGGGCTTTCCTCGGCACGCTGTACTAACGAGGAAAACTATCTCTTCCAGAAATTCATGAGAGCGGTGATCGGAACAAACAATGTCGATCACTGCGCCCGTCTCTGACACTCCGTCACGGTAGCCGGTCTGGCTGCCACAGCAAAGCTGATCGTGATCGATCCCCGGAAGATCGGCCTCGTGGACTACGCTGATATCTGGCTGCGCCCCAAACTCGGCACGAATGTGGCCGTTCTCAATGGTCTGATGAACGTGATCATCGAGGAGGATCTCTACGCCAAGGAATATGTGGCGGGGCGTACCGAAGGCTTTGATACAATGAGAAAGGCCGTTGCGAAAT
>JAFCZZ010000529.1 GCA_019314085.1 Deltaproteobacteria bacterium
AACACTGTCGTCGTGAAATTCTATTCGGGGAGACATGGTATCTGTTATATGATACTTAATCGAGGTTGTTTATCTATTTTGTGTTCAAATTTATTAACAAACACGTAATTGGAGCGTGAAAAGGACATGGTAAAGAAAGCAGAAGACTGGCTCGATAAGCAGCTTGCAAGGGTCAGAGTCGCTACGGAGGACTACAAGAAGGGCATCGCATCTCCCGAAAGGGACCCGATCGCCGCAGCGTTAGCAGCGAACGACAAGCGCAAGGAAGGGATACGCAGATCGCTGGAGCAGGAGACATGGGAGAAGACGATGAAGACGCTGACGAAAGAGGACTGGGCAAAGCCCGCAATGACGCTTGGTGCAGCCAGGTTTGTGCCGGGCGTCGAAGCGAAGAAGGACAAGATCAACAAATTCATCACTTCGTGGAGACCAATTCTTGAAGAGATCCAGAACGACGTCAGAGCCATGCCGGAGGTCACCGACGCAGACCGCGAAGCGAGAATGCTTGAGAACCTGCGCAAGCTGAAGGCAAAGAAGGGCGCGTGGAGATAAACGCGTAGGAGATGAACAAAAATGGCGCAAATAGGGAAGCTCAGAAAGATCCTGGACGCTAACACAGAATACGAGCAGGAAGTCAACAGAGCTTACGTGATCAGAAAAATAGGAACAGATGACACGGCTGTGCAGCAGTTATTCATCGACGGTAAAGCGCTGACGAAGGGAATCAACACGGTCAACCCGCTGAGGGCTACGGATTCGAATAGATGGGGACCGCTCGATCTGGGTGATCTCTTCTTGGTCATCCCGCCGAAGTACAAATTCGAAATCAAAGGGACAACCGGAAAGATCACCGTTATCGACGGCGAGGTTCACATCTACGAGCCCGGCGAGGCAGTCGAAAGGGAGCTGATGGACCGCTTCGGAAGACAGCACAACCTCTACAGGACGTTCGATACATTCAGCTACTCTCACGGCACAGATGAGAAGTGGCTGGACGACCAGGAGGTCACGATCGCGTCGATCACGCCTCCGAGCAACGAGAGGTACACATTTGATGGCATCGTAGGGGTGAAGTTCACTGAGGTAACGCTCGCTGACGGCACCGCAGGGATCAGGATGCTGTTAGACGGCAGACCGTTGGACATTCTCGGCACAGGAGTCGGACGGAAAGGCATCGACGCTATGGCAATACCATGGCCACCAACCGATGCGACGCAGGAAGAGACGATAACGCTGGAGAAGACTCCCGTTGTCGTTGAGCCCGACCACACGCTTGAGGTAACGGCTGTGAACACAAGCGGCGCGGACATAACCCCTGGCGCTGGAGCGTCTGTGGGCATCGATCTCGTATTAGGCTACAGAAAGGAGAGGGTGGCATAGATGGCAGAAGTTAAATGGTGGAAAACTCTGAGTATAAGCGCAGCAGCGAACGGCGGCGAAGGTGAGGACGAGTACGTGCCGACTGAGGACGTGAAGATCAACGTCGTCATGGCGACAGAGAGGTCTTCACAGAACCTCGCTAACGTCTTTGCTGAGATCACCCACGAGGGATACGATCTCACGCTGGGCCCGATTCCATGCGCAGTGATCGGATCAGATCAGGAGACAGCGCTCAGGGTCGAGAAGATTTTGCATAGAGGTAACTCGTTCCACGTCAAGATCGTGAACAACCTGACCGTCGATGTGACCGTGGACATCACGCTTGAATGCCTCGCACCGTGAGGTAGAGGTGAAATATGATAGACAGGGATAAAATTGCTCACAGAACTATTGATACGAATCGACTTGAGGATGAAGCAGTCACCAATGCGAAGATAGCGGACAATGCGGTCACAGCTGGTAAGATGTTTGCGAAGACGGTGTCAGTAACCGTTGCGGCAACTGCGACGTCGGGCTCATCAGCTGCGGATCCTGACCTTGTGGGCGGGGCAATCGTAGGATACTATCCGACCGGCAATCAGGATCAGCTCGTTGATTCTATCGTGCTGAATCCCGACGGCTCTGTGACGATAACGCTCGCAGCTGCAGCTACAGCGGACAACACCTTCAACGTCGTAGTGCTGGCTGCCTGACGTTTTTTAAAAGGAGGATCATGGCAGAGAGAGCAGAGTACAACTTAGATGAGACTAAGCC
>JAFCZZ010000530.1 GCA_019314085.1 Deltaproteobacteria bacterium
GGTCGGCACAGTAGACGGTGTGGATGTAAGCGACCATTCAGCGCGCCACGAGCTTGCTGGTGATGACGTTTTGAATGTCGGCGGTCTGTCTGGAGTGTTGGCAGACAACCAACCGCCTGCCGACCACGGCACCGCAGCGCATAGCGGCACCATAGGCACGCCTACACAGGTGGGCCTTGGCAACGTGACCAATGACGCGCAGCTCAAAAGGGGCGATGCAGACTGGGCCGGTTTCGATTCGAAGACAACGCCGATAAGCACTGATGAATTTTTGATTGAAGATGCGGCAGCGGGCGGCGCTAAGAAGCGCGTGCTTGTTTCTAATCTGCCGGGCGGTGTTGACACAACGGCGCTCCACAAAGCGACAGCGGCCGAGATAAGCGCGATGTCCGAAATAGATTCAGCGTCGTCGCTGGACGTGTTGGTCATTGAGGATGCCAGCGATTCGTTTAACAAAAAGAAATTGCCGGTTTCTAAATTTCCAGGCGGCACCGACCCGAACGCGATACACGACAACGTCGACGCGGAGATTTCCCCGTTATCAGATATTGGATCGCCCGCTGCTGCCGACGTGTTAATCATTGAGGATGCCAGCGATAGCTATTCCAAAAAGAAAGTGCTCGCATCGGCACTTACAGGTGGCGGGGGCGGCGATGTGTCAAGCCCAGACGTGACGACCATCACTGCCGACAGTGTGGATTTCGTCGATAACTATATGCAATTCACAAACCCGTCAATTGATCCCGACGTTGCCTTTGCTGTGGGCCAGTTCATTCTCGTCGCCGGTTCCGACCTCGTAGCAAACGACGGTTATCGCTACATCACTTGGTTGGATGACGAGTACGTAGTATTCGCCCGTGACGAAAATTTTACGAACGACACAGGCAACACAGGCGTTTCCGTCTCGACCTCTGCTATCGTTGCCGGTCCCGCTGTCTACGGCAACGCAGCAGGCACGCAACTCGACGCGAGCTTGTACGGCAACACTGGGAACTTTACTTGTAACAGCGGTGCGCTTCCCGTAGGTTCGAGCCAAATCTCGCATCTTAAATATAATGCGTTTTCGATTTTGCCCCCAGGCTTCTGGCAAGGGGCGCCAGTGTGGGCCGCTCCGATTAACACGTTCACCGCCACGACGTTGCGGTTGAACAGTATCCCTGGCGGCAGTTGGAATAAATGGTACGGACTAGGATCGAAATTTGAAATTTCAAATTCTTCTGGCGGGCTGAATGATGGTCGTTTTGCCATCGAGTCTTATTCGAGTTCGACTGTCACAATTGTTAACCGTATTATGACTTCGGACAACTGCGCCTTCTCTGGCGATACGATGACCTTTACGAATCCCAGTATATCGTTAACCGGCTATGTGGCCGGTGACACGATAAACGTTACAGGTGCCGACGAAGCGGGCAACAATCGGAAGTGTGTTATCACAGTGCGCGGCTCGACGTACATCACCTGTGCGGGAGAAACATTTGTGACAGACCCGACCGATGACGGCGTGACTATCAACACAGCGTTTCCTAATCCGCGCGAGACATCCACGACACTAACGATAACCGGTGTGGACTCGACCATTGCTAAGGTTCCCGAGGATGGACTTTACGCTTTCGGTTACAATGTTGCTTGTTACTTTTCCTCCCCTCCGAGCGGCGACCAGCTACACGCCTTCGAGGTGTACAAAGATGGCAGCGCCGTTTCCACCTCGCTAGCAACACTATGGGAGAACGCCGGTCAGGTTTTCGCCTCGATGGGTGTGGGATACTCTTTGATCAACATGTCTAAAGACTCTCAGTATTCTGTCGGACAACGGTATGTGTCTGGTACGCCTGGCGGCGGCGGTCTTTTTTGGTTAGGCTCGTTCTTTGCCTTAACACGATTACACGACACTTTTTTATAAGGAGAAATTGAATGCCAGTAGTAACAACAACAGTTAACATTTGTGACAAATGCGGCGAGACGTACGACCCGAGCGCCGTGGAAAATGATCGCATTCGAAGCGTCACGCTGGACTACAACTTAGTCTGGATGCGCGACGTCTCTACAGATCCCCAGGACGTAAGCAAAATCGGCCGCGTGATTTTGTGCAACACTTGTACACAATCCCTGATTGATTGGTTTACCGCCGAAGA
>JAFCZZ010000531.1 GCA_019314085.1 Deltaproteobacteria bacterium
CCGGTACTCAGCACTCTCAGATATTTTCGCCACGAATATGAGGCGCACATAAGCGAAAAGCGATGCCCGGCACTGGTATGCACGAATTTAATTCGATTTGAGATCGACGTTGATAAATGCAAATGTTGCGGACTCTGTGCCCGGGTATGTCCTACCGATGCCATAGCATGGGCAAAGAAGGAGCTGCCGATTCTGGATAAGGAAAAATGCGTAAAGTGCAAAGCCTGCATCAGGGTCTGCAAATTCAACGCCATATTTTAATCCACAGATTTTGCAGATTACAGGGATAGCCTCCTATTCACTTGAAGGACGAAGCGAAATCTGCAGGGTGTATTTTCCCGCGGCTTGACGCAGGGCAGGTCATCAACAGTAATCAGGAAATACCGGACATATGATATCTCTAACCATTGACGGAAAAGAAGTCACAATAGAAAAGGGCAAGACAATTCTGGACGCTGCCCGAAAGGCAGACGTGTATATCCCTACACTCTGTCATGACAGCAGAGTTACCCCTTATGGAGCATGCAGAATGTGTGTTGTTGAAGATAAAAACCGCGGGAAACGGCTCATTCCTTCATGCTTCACGCCGGTGCGGGACGGCATGGATATTGTGACGGAAACACCGGAAATCGTTGCGGCACGCCGAACCCAGCTTCAGCTTATGCTGGTCAATCACCCGCTTGATTGTCCCGTCTGTGACAAAGCCGGCGAGTGCAGCCTTCAGGAACTTGTCCTACGGTATAATATAACGGACACCCAGTATCACCTGCCGGAAAAGAGGAAAGATATTGACAGGGTGTCCCCCCTGATTGAGCGAAACATGAACCGTTGTATCCTGTGCGGCCTCTGCGTCAGGATATGCGGCGAATTACAGGGAACCCACGAGATAGACTTCATAGGCCGTGGCATTGAGACACTCATCGGCACCGATGGACAACGTCCCCTATGCTGCGACTTTTGCGGACAGTGCGTTTCAGTCTGTCCTGTCGGAGCCCTGACGGACACCCTTTTCAAAGACGTGACCCGGGTCTGGAAACTTGAAAAACATGAAACAGTTTGCAGTCACTGTGGATTGGGGTGTTCCATAGACCTGAATACGGAACATAACAAAATCAGACGTGTGACAGCGCCTGCTTCGGATGATGGGGATATCAGCAATCTCTGCGTGAGAGGTCGTTTCGGCTGGAGCGCGTACGAACCGTCCAATCGTCTTTCTTCGCCCCGTGTTCGAATCAAGAACAGGCAGGAAACCGTGCAATGGCACGAGGCCATTTCCCGGGCCGCGGAAAACATCGACCGGATAAGAGCTGCGTACGGCGGAGATGCTTTCGCTTTCATTTCTTCCGACGTATGGACAACGGAAGAGGCTTACGCTTATCAGATATTTTGCCGGTCCATAATCGGCAGTAATAACATGGGATCAACTGAAGCTAAAGGATACCGGCAGATTGTAACGATCCTTAATGAACATTCGGGGGAAGAATGGAAGCAAGGAACCCTGACGGACTTCGAAAAAGCGGAAGTCATTCTTGTAATAGGCGGGGGTGCCGTAGAACTCCATCCTGTTCTGAAACCAATGATCAATACATTTCTGAAAAAGGACGGCGGGGAACTTGTTGTTATATCTTCCTGGCGAGACTATCTCCTTGAAAGGGCAACCCTCCCCATCGAGATCAAACCGGAATGTCAGGAAATATTCTTGTCGGAACTGCGGGAATCCCTTTCCGGAAATATTGAATGTCGTCAGTCTGATGTTAGCGAATTCGGGGTGGACTGCTCCGAGTTGGTCCGGCTTGTATCCTTGTTGGATGGGGAAAAAGAAATTCTTTTTCTTGTTGCACCGTGTATGTTCGGCGACAATGAACAACTCGGTCAGCTTGCGGCATATCTTAACGATCGTGTCAGGGCGATTCTACCCCTGGGCGCTCAATGCAACAGCCGCGGCGCCATGTTTCAGGCCGGCTTTTCATCGATCCTGCAGCCAGGCGGAATGCCCGTGGAGAAGTCGAAGAGGGGGCTCAATCACACTGACGAAATTTTCAAAGCGATCGAAAACGGGACGATCAAAGCGTTGTACCTCCTCGGCGATGACCCCCTGGAGAACTCGCCTGATCCGGAAAGGATCAAA
>JAFCZZ010000069.1 GCA_019314085.1 Deltaproteobacteria bacterium
CACCCACGGTCCCTTGCGGCACTTCGTTCATATCCGCATCGACGATCTTCGTCTCGCAGCCGACGCTCGGGTGCCCGATGGTGGTGGGGTGTTCCATGCACTCCTGATCTATGGCGGCAAGGGATATGGAGGCCTCCGTCAGGCCGAAGCCGTTGAAGAATTTGGCGTTGACGAAAGACTTTCTCATCTCGCCCATCAGGTCCGGCGACATGGGCGCCGCACCGAAGCCCGCAAGCCGGATGGAGCTCAGGTCATATTTTCCGATGTCTTTCGATCCGAGCAGGATCCGGTAGATGGCGGGTGAGCCAACAAGAAAATTGATCCTCTCCTTTTCGACCAGCTCAAGAAAGGCCTCGATGTTCAGAACGCTCATCATCACAACGGTGTTTCCCATCCGCAGACAGGCCATCAACTGTTCCTGGAGGGCCATGACGTGAAAGAGGGGGGCGACGATCAGGGTCTTTCCTCCCGTTTCCGGGTCACCGACATCCAGCATCTCCATGTACTGCTCCAGCCGGATGGCGCTGTGAATGAAATTGCGCTGGACGATCCGCACGCCCTTGGGCTTGCCCGTCGTGCCGGAGGTGAACAGAATGGTATGGACGTCCTCTTCGCCCGCGTCGGCAGGCGGACAGGTGCCGCCCTTCTCCCAGAGGTCGGCCAGCGAGGCGCTCTCCACCGTGCGGGGAACTAGTTCGTCCAGTTCCGTGTTCCACGTCTCGCTGTCGACGATGGCGGCCACGGGTTTGGTGAGTTCCAGCTGAAATGCCAGCTCCGGTTTTGTCAGGCGGGTGTTGAGGACGACGGATATCGCCCCGATCTTCGATATGGCCAGGAACGCCGTCGGAAAGATGTCGTTATTCGGGAGGAAAACCGCCACGCGGTCTCCTTTGTTTACTCGGTAATCGTCTTTCAGATATGAAGCCAACGCGTCCACGCGGCGATCCAGCTCGGCATAGGAGAGACAGATATCCCCGCACGTGACGGCCTCTCGCTCGGGGGAAGTCTCCACCGTCTTGTGAAACATCTCAAAGACCGTCTGAGGCCGATCGGCGTACACCTTGATCGTCGCCGGACCTACCTTTTTCTCTTCAAACCTGTATTTCGCTTCCATCATTTCCCCCCTTGTTTTTCGGTAGTGATCGATTTCAACAGTGACATGATGAAGATTACGAAGGCATGGACCTCGTGTCGATTTGAATGAACTCAAGTCCAGTATAGGAGATAAGATACCGATGTCAAGGGATTTTTCCATCATGCCGAGAGGTTGAGGCGATAATTTTGTTGACTTATCGTGCTTCTCTATATAGATTTTATATAGTTGTACACCGCTAGATAGTTGGATGCCGTTTCATAAAAATTCTTACATCAAAGGAGGGTGCCCCGTGGATTTTCAACTCAGTGAAGAGCAGCGGATGTTTAAACAGTCAGTGCACGATTTTGCCGATGAACGCCTGGCCCCCCTGGTAGAAGAATGGGATCAAAAGGGCGAGATCCTGGATCACTCTATCCTGTCTCAATATCTGGACATGGGGCTTCTGGGGATCACGCTTCCTGAAAAGTACGGAGGAGCCGGCCTGTCCGCTTTTGACGCCATCCTGGCCATCGAGGAGCTGGCGCGGGTCAGTCCCCTCGCAGCCATGCCTGTCTTCGAAACCAGCGTCGGCCCGATCCGCGTTATCGAACTGTTCGGCACGGAGGAACAGAAAGAGCGGTTCATTCCCCCTGCCTGCACCGGCGAAAAGCTGATGGCCGTGGCAATGACGGAACCCGAGGCCGGTTCGGCCCTGACGGACCTGACCACCCGCGCCGTCCTCAAAGGGGATCATTACGTGATCAACGGGCAGAAGCGGTTCATCACCGGGGGCGGCTATTCGGACTCTTACATGGTCTATACCCGGATGAGCGACGCCAAGGGGGCCAAGGGGATCGGGGGGATCATCGTGGAGAAGGACTCGCCCGGTTTCACCTTCGGCAAACAGGAATCGTTCATGGGTCTGCGCGGCACGCCGAGCTGCGACCTCATCTTCGAAGATTGCATCGTCCCCAAGGAGAATCTGGTCGTCCCCGAAGGCGGGTTCGCCTTCCTGATGCAGGCATTCGATGTGGAGCGCTGCGGCAACGCCACCATGTCCCTCGGGATCGCCTGGGGAGCACTGGAAGCAGCCAAGCAGTACGCCCAGGAGCGCAAGGCCTTCGGAAAGCCCATCTGCGAGTTCCAGGGCGTCCAGTTTCTCTTGGCCGATATGGCCATGAAGGTGGAGGCCGCGCGGCTTCTCATCTACCGGGCCGCCGTCAATGCCGGTCTGGGGATTCCGTCCATCTACGAATCATCCGTCGCCAAGTGCTTCGCCAACGAGATCGGCAAAGAGGTGACGGACATGGCCCTCCAGGTCTTCGGGGGATACGGCTACTCGACGGAATATCCCGTAGAGCGGATGCTCCGCGACAGCCGGGGCTGGCCTCTCGCGGCCGGAACCGTCCAAATCCAGCGGGTCAACATCGCCGGTGCCATGCTGGGCCGACGATTCAGTCAACGCTGAAACGGCCTGAACAATCAAAAAGGGGGTGTGGAAGGTTTCCTTTCCATACCCCCTTGATTTTGTAGTGAGCCCTGTCTGGATCGAGCCGGCGAGCCACGGCCCACCGGAATATGAAAAACCGCTGATATAACGAATAGATGAGAAAAATATTGGGGTGAGTGACCGGAATTGAACCGGCGACCTCCTGGGCCACAACCAGGCACTCTAACCAACTGAGCTACACCCACCACATATATATGGTACGCCAGCAGGGATTCGAACCCGGGACCTACGGATTAGAAGTCCGTTGCTCTATCCAGCTGAGCTACTGGCGCACGGTTCGCGCCATGAAAAAGAAGTTCTTGTAGTCACTTTGCCTATATTTGTCAAGACAAAACACCAATCATAGGCGTTATCTGACATAACCCGCCACCCCGTCGTATATGTACCCTTTTTTCCTGTAATCTTCACCCTTGGTGTCCGTTGTGTAGAAATATGCCTCTGTTTCAGGGTTGAACCAGGTATACAGATCTCTGGTGTGGGGCAGTTTCAGGGTTGCAATATTTCCTATCGGTCCATCAAAGACATATCCTCGGAGAGAACGTTTTCCACCCGATCGGTTGTACGAATAAAAGCGGGTTCCTTTCAATGGATTATGCCACTGGAAGAATTCCGTGGTTCCCGGCGTTCCCTTACGGAAAAGCCGGAAGAGCGGCCCCTCTTTCCGGTATCCCTGCAGAGGGAAATTTCCCTGCGCATCCTCGGAAGACAGTCGGATATCCGTTCCTTTTGTGTAACTGTAAATATCTATGTATTCCGGAAGTTTATCACCAGTTACATCAAGCGAAACCTCAACGATTTCAATCCCCTCGTCTGAGTAAAAAATGATGTTCTCGCTGTAAGAACCGACGGACAGACCTTCCGGGGCAACCGATACCGTAATGTAATCAGCTTCATTGGTAGTCGTCCCCCGTTCAGGGGATATTTCCAGCCACCCCTTCCTCCCCTGCATGAGGTTCGCGGTGTAAACCCGCGCACCTTCGATCTCCATGGTCCCCCCCCTCACCTTGAGGACAAGAAGATGCGTCTCCCATTCCGTAAGATTTTCAGCCGCCGGGAACTCGACTCTCTTTCTCTCCTCGGAAATACAATCTATCTCTCCCACCAGGCGACCATCAACAAATACCTGGGCGGTGCCTCCATAGATATCCTTCCAGAGAAATACGGTTATGCCGTTCCCCGAGAACGAATACCGGAAAAGGGCGTCTTCCCCCGTACTGTAAGGATATCCCTTGTTTTCGGTCCACTCTCCGGAGATGGTAACCCGGTCTTTCAAGCGTTCCGGCACAGGGTAGCGACCCTTTCCTGAGGCGGTCTCATTTGCGAATGAAACGTACCGTCCCTTTTCAGGGGTCACCCCCCGGAATGTCTTCCTGCTTCCCTGCAAGACCGCGCCCCATTTTAGGACATTTTTTCCCATATTTCTCAGTTCGATCTTTTTCATCAGTGTCCCGTCTGCCGCAACACTACCGAAATCTATCCCGAGGGGTTGTATATCCATGGAGGGACGCGATCCCCTCTCTGCCACGGCAAATTTCAGGAATATAGACCGATATCCGCCATTAAAGTATAGCCTGAATTCTTCCCTATAAGCTCCCGCAGATAGGAATTTTTCATAGGACACCGAATTGTGACCAGCCTCAAGGCGTATCCGAACGGCAAACAGTCCGCCCACAGGAGGCCCCTCTTCCGCCACGGACTCAACAGAGACGCGAAGACGGCGTCCGGATATCCCGGCCGTCCCTGAAGGGGTACTACCCTCCGCAGATATCCAGTCTCCCAGCCCATACGCCTGCCAGATCAGCTCTCCCCCGCCGACATTCTTGAGCGAAATGACACCCTTTGACCTCTCACCGGGGCCTATGGTGCCGAAATCCACTTCGTGGGGAGATACCAGCAGGACAGGACCGGCAGTACCCTCTTTCACGTCAATAACCGCCACATTACTGCTCACAGCTCCCCTTACCCTCCTGATCTCCGCGCGACCGGTCCTGTTGGCGATAAAAACAGGCCGTCTGCGCAGGAAGAACCCGATTGAGTGGTCGGAGATTACCCATCTGCCACCCGAACCGTTTGAAAGATCGGTTCTGCTCCCGTCCGACCATATACCGGTCGCCCGTAAGAGCATCCTGTCATTTACCACCATCTCTATAGAAACGGGGGTAAGGGATATGGATGTAAGGGAAAGGATGGTGATCGGAATGGTTATCTCTTCATCACCTCCGTTTGATCGTACCAGTATGGCCCCCTCGTACGTTCCCTCCGGAAGCCCTGTGACATCAACGGTGACCGGTATATTCTTCGCACCCATGCCGTGCAGGCGGTTATACCTGGCTTCCCATTCATTCGGTGCACCTTGTTCCACACCACTCAATTCGGGATCTTTTTCATCTGTCGTACTCCTATCCCTGTCGCCCGAGAGGATGTTCCCGTCCACTACCAGCCAGGGGGCCTGGCTTATAACCTCCCATTCCAGTTCCCCCGTACCGGCATTCCGCAGGGACAGGGAAAGGGTTTCCGTTGACCCCTTCTCCATATGATCCAGTGTGATCTTCGGCAGGCGTACCTTCAGAAGGGGGCCGTCGAGGGGAGCTATATGGATGGTCATGACAGGGCTTGTTATCCCCTTCGCCTTTGCAGATACCCTCAGATTCCCCGCGGATTTTGCGGTCAGGAGCCCCTTGCTAACAAAAGATCCCACTCTCCTGTTTCCCGACACCCACCGCGCCTCCTTTGTAATATCCCTCTTCGAACCATCGGAATATAGACCGAAGGCACTCAAAAAAACCTTCCTGCCGACCTGCGCGGTAACGGCTGGCGGTGCCAGTATGATCTCCTCCAGTTCCGGCCGGGGAACGGCATCGCTGCCCTTCAAAACGGTAACGGAAACCGGAAGCGTCCTGGTCCCGGAAGAAGTGACTATGGTTATTTCGGTTGTGTGATATCCCAGAGGAAGACTACGCGGATCTGCCGTAATTGATATGATCTGTGTGCCGTCCTCAACAACCCCCGAATAGGCATCCAGAGTCAGCCAGGGTTCTACCCATTTGACCATCCATGCAACCTTTCCTCTGCCTTCTATCTCGATCGAACGAACCCCGGTTTCCGTATCTCTCATAACGCCGAAATCTACCTCGGCGGGCGTTATGGAAAAGACCGGATTCACCGACCAATCAGTCAGGGCAAGGGCAGCAGGCGATCCCGCAAGGATAAGGATCAGAGCGAGGACTGCGGCAACGATAACTTTAGCTTTCAACTCTGGCATACCTCTTTTCATCACAGATAGTATCAACTCACCACCCGGAGCACGCTCCGTGGGTATTGCGCTGTATGAATGGAATTATTATAACTTACAAGCTATGTCAAGCGGATGACAGATCAAAAAAGCTTGACACCTCTCAAAGATAGCATATATAGTCCCGGCCTTGGCCATTATCCATAACCCGGAACCCTTACGTTTTTATCCGTTGTCGACAAGATGATGATTCCTACCGATCTAAAATACTGGCTTGCCTTGAAGTTCGTGGATGCCGTGGGAAATGTCGGATTCAATAGTCTTGTCAAGACGTTCGGTTCCCCACGCGCCGTCTTCGAAGCGCCTGCGGCCGCCATTCAAAAGGTGCCCCGCATCACGCAGAAGACGGCACGCAGCATACGAAACTTTGATGACTGGCCACGGGTCGAAAGGGAAATGGAATCGGCAGACAGGCTGCGTGTCTCGCTGGTCACCTCCAACTCCCCGTTGTATCCCCGGCTGCTTTTGAACATATACGATTTTCCGCCTGTCCTGTATGTCAGAGGAACCCTGTCCGCCCATGATATCACGCTTGCCGTGGTAGGTTCCCGGGTGGCAACCACCTACGGCAGGTTTACAACACAGCGGCTCTGCCGCGAGCTCGCCATGGAAGGGGTGACCATCGTCAGCGGCATGGCACGGGGCATTGATTCCGCCGCTCATACCGGGGCGCTTGCAGGAAAGGGAAGAACCATCGCCGTTTTGGGATCCGGCATTGATGTTGTCTATCCACCTGAAAACGCTAATTTATTTGAAAAAATAGCGGAAAGCGGGGCTGTGATCACCGAATTCCCCTTTTCAACCCAGCCCCTGGCCGCCAACTTTCCCGCCAGAAACAGGATCATAAGCGGACTCTCACTGGGGGTTGTCGTGGTTGAGGCCGGCGAAAAAAGCGGCTCCCTGATCACCGCGCGAATTGCCCTGGAACAGGGGAGAGAGGTCTTTGCCGTACCGGGGAGTATCGATTCACCGGGAACGAAGGGAACCCACAAGCTCATACGTGAAGGAGCAAAATTGGTTGAGAATACAGAGGATATACTCGAGGAAATCCTACCCCAGGTGAACCTTCAGCCTGTACCCTCCGAACCTGCGAAGCGCCCCGAAAGATCTGAAGGCCTCACGGATGGCGAGGAGGCTATACTAAAGGTCCTGGGGCAAAAACCGATCCATGTAGATGCCCTGGCTGCCAATACCGGCTACCAGATACAGGATATCCTGGGCTTCCTCATGTCCCTTGAACTGAAGGGGTATATTGAGCAGCTTTCCGGGAAAAAATTCGTTATAAAGGAGTAATCATGCCCAGCGCGCTTATTATTGTTGAATCCCCAACCAAGGTAAAGACCATACAAAAATACCTTGGCCCGGAATTTGAGGTGAAGGCATCTGTCGGAAGCAAGCTGGGGATTGATCTTGAGAATAATTTTGAGCCGATCTACGAAGTCATCAGTGAAAAGAAGAAGGTTATCGCCGACCTGAAAAAATCAGCGAAGAAGGCGGATACCATCTTTCTGGCCCCCGACCCCGACCGCGAAGGGGAGGCCATCGCGTGGCACGTGGCGAGCGAAATAGGCAGAGGTAAAAAGATCTACCGGGTACTCTTCAACGATTTGACCAAGAGAACCGTCATCGCGGCCATCAACAACCCCTTGGAGTTGAACACCAACAAATACGAGGCCCAGCAGACCCGGCGGATCCTTGATCGGCTGGTGGGATACCAGATCAGCCCGATACTCTGGAAGAAGGTGAAACGGGGGCTGAGCGCGGGGAGGGTCCAGTCGGTCGCCGTCAGGATCATATGCGACCGGGAGGCCGATATCCAGGCGTTCGTATCGGAGGAATACTGGAACATCACCGCATTGCTGGAGGGGAAGGAGCCCCCTCCCTTTGAGGCCCGGCTGACAAAGATAGGCTCTAAAAAGCTGGACCTGACCAGTGAATCGCAGACACAAGAGGCCGTCGACGGGCTGAAGGGCGCCCCCTTCGTCGTAAAAAAGGTCGAGAAAAAAGAGGTAAAGCGGTCTCCGGCCCCTCCATTCACCACTAGCAAGCTCCAGCAGGAGGCGTCACGGAAGCTGCGTTTCTCGGCAAAGAAGACGATGAGCGTGGCCCAGCGACTCTATGAGGGTATATCCTTGGGGGAAGAAGGCCCCGTCGGCCTGATCACCTACATGAGGACCGATTCGGTCCGGATAGCAGCGGAGGCCTTGGAAGATGCGAGAGCATACATAGGAGAGGTGTACGGGAAAGAATTTATCCCGGCGAAGCCCCGCGTATTCAAGTCCCCGAAGTCTTCCCAGGATGCGCATGAGGCGATACGGCCAACCGCAACGGCATACCCGCCGCAACAGATCAAACCCTATCTGAAGGATGATGAATTTCGCCTGTACCAGTTGATATGGAACCGATTTATATCCAGCCAGATGAATCCCGCCGTCTTCGATCAGACCGGCATCGATATAGAGGCGGGGCGCTACCGTTTCCATGCCCAGGGTTCCATTATGAAATTCCCCGGGTTCAGCATCGTCTACACGGAATCCACCGATAAAGAGGACAATGAGAACGAAAAGGTGGCGGAAAGCCCCGACATGCCGGTAATCCCCGATGTCTCCGAAGGGGATGAACTGAAGCTAGTCTCCCTGGAGCCGCAACAGAGCTTTACGCAGCCGCCGCCACGCTTCTCCGAAGCAACCCTCGTCAAAGAGCTGGAAGAAAAGGGGATCGGCAGACCCAGCACCTACGCCGCCATTATCAGCACGATACAGAACAGGAAATACGTCAACCTTGAAAAGGGGCGATTTCACCCCACGGAACTGGGGGCCATCGTCAACGAACTTCTCGTCGAAAACTTCCCCAGCATCATGGATATCAAGTTCACAGCATCCATGGAAGATCGTTTGGACATGATCGAGGAGGGAACGCTCACGAGACACAAAACGTTGGATGATTTTTACACCCCTTTCAAATCGGAGCTGGAAAAGGCAGGCGAAGAGATGAGGGACATCAAGCGAGAGGAGATACCCACCGATCTTCTCTGCGACAAGTGTGGGAGCCCCATGGTGATAAAATGGGGGAAAAATGGAAAATTTCTGGCCTGCTCCAACTATCCCGACTGCAAAAACACCGGCAACATCGCGCAGGATGAAAACGGCGCGATCAGCAAGGCGGAGGCAGAGTCAACCGATATTCTTTGTGACGAGTGCGGCAAGAGCATGGTTATAAAGGAGGGTCGCTTCGGACGCTTCCTGGGATGCTCG
>JAFCZZ010000532.1 GCA_019314085.1 Deltaproteobacteria bacterium
CTTATGGATTGCCAATTCTTTTGCGATAACTGCAGACCCCCACGAAATTGAAGAACTCAGGAGGCATCCGGATGTGATGGATGTACTTGAAAATATTATCCTCAGTCTCCCTCCCGTGACGGAGGAATCCACGGACAACCCAGGTGTTCCTGTCGATTTGTGGAACCATCAGGTTGTTGGGGTAGACGCGGCGAGGGCGCTCGGCCTTGATGGAAACGGTGTTCGAATAGGAATTCTGGATACAGGCATCAACCCGGATCACCCTGATCTTGAAGGCAAACTAACCGCATGGGCTGTATTCGATGCAGAAGGAGAAAAGGTTGAGAGCCTGCCTCACGAAACGCACTATCGTGGACACGGAACACACATCGCAAGTGTCATGGTGGGTGAGGTCACAGGTGTTGCTCCGGGATCTGCTCTTCTTTGTGCTCTGGCGCTGCCTTCCGGTTATGGAACGATTGAACAGGTTTTGTCCGGCATGCAATGGGTCCTCGACCCGGACAATGACCCGGGAACCGATGACGGTGCTCATATAGTAAACATGTCCTGGGGCACGACGTCAACTTCCTACGTCTTGAGGGAAGCCATAGAGAACATGACAGCGGCTGGGGTCCTGCCCGTTTGTGCTATTGGAAATACCGGCGAGGGTTATACCCTTTCACCTGGAAATGCCCCTGGTGCTATAGGGGTGGGTTCGCTTGAGGAGAATGGTTTTGTTTCCATATTCAGCGGCGGCGGGCTGGTTTGCTGGGAGGATATCTGTTTGCAAAAGCCTGATATCACAGCTCCCGGCTTTGGAATCGCTGGCATAGGCGCTGATGGGCAATACCAGACCCTGTCGGGGACATCTCTTGCCGCTCCTCATATCTCCGGGGCTGCGGCCTTGATCCTGGAGCACAATCCTGACTTGACATTGTCTCAGTTAAAAAGGTTTTTGCTTAATACTTGCGAGGACTTGGGAGAACCGGGTCAGGACGTACGCTATGGGCGAGGCCGGCTCGATCTTGCATCCGCACTCGATTTTGCGGACCGTTATCTCCCGCGATTTGGATCTGCCGACCTGATGTTCGAAACAAAGGAAGATCTTTATGATTCTCAAGTCCACAGATACCATGCCCGTTTTTCCGATGGCGAAAGCGGTTTTTCAAACGAAGAGATCAATTTCCCAGTCTATGAGCCGGGCGCGAATGCCTTAGGCCTTGCAGACGTAAATGGCGACGGTTTTTCAGATCTGGTTGTCAGCCAAACGGAACTCCTTAGTTCAAACACTTACCTGATCCGATATGATGTCTACCTGTCTGAAGATGCGGGCGGTTTCTCAAAAGAAGCCGGTGCCTGGTATTCATATGCTTCCACATCTCCCGATCAATATGAATTCATCGGTTTTGCAGATGTAAATGGCGATAAGCGATCGGACATGGTTCTATGTGAAAGAAAAGATTTTCAAAGTGCCCGAAGACTTAAGATCAACGTTCTTCTGTCAAATGGAAAAGACTCTTTCATGGCTTACGAAGGCTGGGCTAGTTTCTATGCGAATAGCAACTATTATCAGTTAAATATTCTTCTCGGAGATGTGAACGGAGACGGTAAGGGGGATCTGATTGTCGAGAAAAAACAGAACTCGGACTACACACCTGTCTATTATTCTGTGGGTTTGTCTGACGGAACACAGTTTGAATCCTCTTTTTATTTCTGGCTGAGCATTTATCCTTACTGGATAAGAACTCCTTCCGGTTATATACTGAGGCCTCCCCCAACCTGTTTGGGGGCATCGGATGCCGATGGGGATGGTTTTGATGATTTGATACTGACTCGTGAGACTTATGATATGTCAACCGATATTTGCGTGTGTCTGTCAAATGGTTTGAACCGGTTCCTTGGCGAAGAGATTTGGGCCAGAGTCGATTTAGAGGAAGGTGACACAGTGGAGACTGTTGCAGATGTCAACGGCGACGGCGCTTGCGACGTGATCGAAAACCGTTTCTATTCAAATTCAGATTTTCGTGTGTGGTTGTCTGATGCTCAAAATCAGTTTTACGAATGCGGAAACTCCTGGCTGACCCTCGAGGAGATATCCCAAACTGCCGGTTTCAAGGTCATTGGCGCGGCCAACATCGGTCTTGGTG
>JAFCZZ010000533.1 GCA_019314085.1 Deltaproteobacteria bacterium
ATAGGTGTCTCCCATGTCTATCAGGCATACATCGGAGCCCTCGAAAGAGAAAGGATGCCCGTCCACGGAGGTGCAGAAGCAGGTGGTGTAAGGGGGATGGACACAGGCCAGTGAAACGATGGTGGTCTTTTCCCTGCGCTCCATATAGTATGGATCCTTGTATTTCGGGTCATTAAAGACATTGTCAAGGAGAACAAAGCTCCTGGCATCACAGGGACGGACACCGAACAGCACCGCCTCCGGCGCCTCTCCTTCCACGGTGGAGAGTTCCTTGCCCCTCTCCGTTCTCATGTATCTCATCATAACTTCGGTCTGCGGGAAAAAGAAGTTCTTCGGGGCGTTTTTCGTATTATCAAAGGCCAGGAGCGGTTCCATCCCCTTTTCCAGGATCTTGAAGAGAACATTGTCCTCCTCCCGGACGGGGGCATACACAACCATGTTCTCTGCCATATTCTTGATTATACCGGCCAAGGCGTCTTTTTTTATTACTCTCTTTTCCATATCTTCCCTTAGTTGCCTCGTTTATTGTGTCAAAATGTAAAAACCCTACAGCAACCCCAGTGATGTCAGAAGGGGCCTCGGATCAACATTGTGCATCTTGAACCACTCTCCCGTCCCTTTCAGATCCAGGGCAAGCGCTATCAGCTCTGTAAAGTAGAACGCCGGCAGCCTCCCGTTTTCACTGGCCCGCGTATCCAGGTTGGCGAAACAGACCGGGCACGCCGTCACGATGCAGTTCGCCCCGGCTTCTGTGGCCATCATCATCAGTTTGTCAACAAGATGAACAACTATCTCGGTCTTGCCCAGCGTCAGACTTCCACCACAGCAATCGGTCTTGCACGACCAGTTGCGGGAATCGGCGCCCAGTGCGTTCATGAGCCCATCCATCATATACGGATTCTCGTAATTGTCGAACTGGCACACCTCGGGCGGCCGCAGGAGGAGGCACCCGTAGTAGGAAACCGGCTTCAGGCCATCGAGCCGCTTGGTGACCGCCTCACTCAGTTTTTCAAGGCCTATGTCATTATAGATAATGTCTATCGGGTTTCTGACCGCGACACTGGATTCATACTTCGCGCCGATGATCTCCTCTATCTCAGTCTTCAGTGCATCATCCCCTTCGAGGTGATGCTGGGCACTCTTGAGACGATTAAAACAGGCGGCGCAGGGGACCATCATGTCCAGCTTATCCTTCTGCGCGGCAATAATATTCCGCGCCGGAAGCGCGACAGACAGCTTGAAATTGGTCATATGGGCCGAAGACGCGCCACAACAGGACCAGTCATCGACCTCCTTCAGCTCAATCCCCACGGCATCGCTGACGGCCTTCACCGACTGATCGTATTCCTTCCCTGTGGCGTGGAGAGAACATCCTGGATAATATGAAACTTTCAACTACAGCCTCCTTTAACAACGAGTACAAGTCCACTCGCTACTTGCCCGTCGATTTGAATATTTTTCGTATAGATTCCATATCCTTTGTCCTGGGAGAAATGGGTTTGATCTTTCCCTTCATGAACATACTCAGCCCCAGTCCCATATCGGAGAACAGATCACCCGACTTTAGCTTGTAGTGGACAAGCATTGTGGGTTCATTGATCCGCCCGCCCATCTTGATATTTGAGAGAAATGCCTCGTGAAACTTAACAATATTCTTTTCGCCCGCTGAAACACCTGATTCTATCGCCATCTCTCTGAGAGTATCCATCATCCGCGCAATATCGACCTCATTGGGGCATCTCGTTACGCATGTCTCACAGGAAGCACACAGCCATATGGTGGAGCTGCCCAGAACCTTATCCTTCATCCCCATCTGTATCATCTTGATGACGGCATTGGGATTGTAATCCATGGCAAACGCAACCGGACACCCGGCCGTGCATTTTCTACAGTGGAAACAGCTCTGTATCGGGACCCCGCCTATCCTGTTGTTAACCTCTTCTAGAAAGCTACTCATTTTTTCTCCATTATGGTTCGAAGATAAATTCTTCCTTATCGTTCTCCGTATAGACACTCAGGGTTGGAGCGCTCTCCATCGACTCTCCGGCCCGGTGGTCAAACAGCTGAAAATCGTCCTTGTCCAGCTTCTTGAGAAACTTCCTCAGATCAACGCCCATGGGACA
>JAFCZZ010000070.1 GCA_019314085.1 Deltaproteobacteria bacterium
CTGGAATTTGTAGTGATCGGCTGGGATGGGGTCTGCGACGGGGGCGAGGCGGTGCCGTTTGCCGCGGAGTTGATCATGACCCTGCCCGATGAGGTGCTGGGCGATATCCTGGAGCTGTCCAGCGGCAATGCCGAGGCCCCGGAAAAAAACTCCGAGACTTCCTGATTTGGCAGTCGATTTATAAAACCAGCTGCATCGAGTGCCGGGACAACTACGATGAGGATGACCGGGACCCGCCCTGTGAGGAGCGGGGCTATTGCCCGATTGGCGCGGTGGAGCTGGCGGCTGAAAATCAGGAAGTGCTCGATCTTTACCGGCAGATCAAGCTGCTGGGGGCCGATACGGTGTTTGCCCTGCGCAACCTGCGGCTGACGCCACTGACGGCCGAGGAGCTGATGCACCGGCTGATGCTGATCGATTCGGTGATCGGCGAAATCCAGCAATCTAACAGGGAGGAATAGGTCGACATGACGCATTTGACATGGATCGACAGCACGAACGTGAACCCGGAAAACTTGAACAAGATGGCGCAGGATGCGGATTTAGCACCTGCCGCGTCAACGTTTGCGGGATCTGACGGGCGCACCATCACGCATAACTACGGGCACACCGCCTACCAGGTGAACATCAACCCGACCGCGGATCCGGCCGGGTTTTTGGGCGAGGTGTGGGTATCGAAAGCGGCCAATACGGTCGTGATCTACAACAGCGGATCGGCACGCGGCGCGTTTGATTACGTGATTTTACCGCACGCATAAGCAAGGAGGGGCAGATGATTTGTGATATCACCATCAACGGGGGCGTGATCGGCTTTGGCGCATTTGACTGCAAGCGGCTGGGACAGGTGGCCGCGCAGTCCGTGGACGTTACCCCGCTGGCCGGACGGCGGCATGCGCGCATCTGGCTGGATCCGGACGGCACGTATTCGTGCGACCCGCGCCGGCAGCATTACTGGCAGGTGGCGGAGCTGGACGTGCCAGAGCAGGTGTTTTGCCAGGTGGCGATCGATGACACCGACCCGGACACCGGCGAGCCGATTACCCGGGCTGAGGCAGCACCGCTGGACATCGATGCGGAAGCCATCCAGTTGTGGGAGCTGCCTGAATGAGCACAAAAAATAATGTCATCGGCCTGGAGATCCGCGTAGACGATAAGGGTACGCCCGTAGTGACACAGTTCTCCAAGGGCGTGACCGACAAGGTGCGTCAGATGAGCGACCGCTCTGTAGGGCACGTCAAAAAGCTGGAGGCCCGCTTCCGTAAGGGGCTGACCAGTGCGGTGGACGGTGTGGGAAAGCGCCTGGTAAACCTGAAGACCCTGGCGGTGGGAGCGCTGACCGGATGGGGGCTGGCGAAGCTGGCTGAGGGGTTTTTGTGGGTGGGATCGTCCATGGATAACCTGCAGATCGCCATGGACACCATCACCAAGGGGCGCGGTGAGGAATGGTTTACCGCGATCAATGACTGGGCACTGAAGATGCCGATCAACACGGAAAAGGGCATCAAGGCGTTTACCCGGATGCGGGCCATGGGGATGAAACCCACCATCGAACAGATGACGACCCTGGTGGATACCACTGCCGCGCTGGGCGGGCAGGCAGATACGTTGGCCGGGATATCAAGGGCGCTTGGCCAGATCAAAACAAAGGGGAAAGTCAGCGCCGAGGAGCTGATGCAGCTCGCGGAGCGCGGGGTGCCGGCGTACGAAATCTTAAAAGAAAAATTAGGCCTGACCGCCAAACAAATGTGCAATATCGGCAATGAGGCCGTCGATGCGGACAAGGCGATCGCGGCTATCATGCAGAGCCTGGAGGAGCGGTTCGGCGGTCAGAGTGCCAAGATACAGGAGAAGTTTTCCGGGCTGTGGGAGACGATAAAATCGTACTGGCTGGAATACGAACGGCTGGTGATGAGCTCAGGCCTGATGAGTGCGATTGAAACGCAGCTGTCCGGTATTGTGAAAAAGCTTGATGAGATGAAGGCATCCGGGGATCTGGCCGAGTATGCCCGGCAGGTGTCCGAGGCTGTGACCGGGGCGTTTGAAACGACCGTCAAGTGGCTGAAGGAAACATGGGGCTGGTGGGATAAAAACCGGGAACGGATCGGTGAGCTGACCGAAACGGCGGTGGATCTGGCAGCCGAGCTGGGCAAGATCTGGGTGATCAGCAAAGCCATTGCCGGAGTGACGGCGCTGGCCGGGTTTTTCAGCGGGGTTCAAGTGATCATCAAGGGACTGACGGCCGATGCCGCGCTGCTTAACAAGACCCTGAAGGCCAACGCGGCGATATTGGTATTTTATGGTGCATACAAGGCCACTGAGTGGGCTGAAGGTATTACGGCGGATGAAGAGCAGACGCGGGCAGATATCGTGGAATTGACGGCGAGACTCGCACGGCAAAAAAAACTCCTGGCCGAGGAACTGGCCAAACAGACGCCAACCGCATCGGGTGGGGCGCCGGTGGTGGCGCCGGTGGTGGCAGATGGCGCGGTGGCCGCAGCGGCGGCCGCGGCATCGGCAGCGGTCCAGGCGGCGGCGGATGAAGCCGCCCGGGCGCAGATCCAGGCATCGATTGACGTGGCCACCAGCGACCGGGCCATATTGAGCCAGAGATTGTCCGACTGGCAGGCGTTTTATGGCGAGTTGGAAGGTATGATCAGCGCCACCGCCGAGGCCGAAAAACGGCATATTACCGAGTTAAATGCCCTGTACACCAAGCAGGCCGATTTGAAGCGATCGACGGCCGAGCTAGTCCAGTCGTTGACCGAGTCGCAGATGCCGGACCGGAAGCGGTACGAATCGCAGAAAAGCGGGTTAAATGATCAGTATACCGAAGCGATGCGGCTGAGCGGGGCCGAGCAGGTGGCGGCGCTGGAAACCTACAAGCAGGCCGTGGCATCCTTTGCCCGTACGTGGCAGGAAGGGGTGAAGCAAAACGTCGCCACCTTTACCGGGGAGGCCGAGCGCGTGGTGGTCTCGAGCCGGGCGATCATCGAGCAGTCCGTCTCGGACATCGAGCGGGCCGGCCAGGTCCAGCAGCGCAGCCTGACCGAGCTGGCGGCGGAAAAGCAGCGACAGGTGCAGGCCGACCGCGTATGGGCACAGAGCCTGCAGCAGAGCGCGCAGGATACGGCCGGCGAGATCGTCTACCTGCAGGATGCGGTGGCCACGCTGACCAATCAGATCGACCAGCTGCAGACGGTGCTGGAGTTAGAAGCGATCGATAACGCCACCCCGGTCATCGACCAGATCCGGGGCGAGATTGACGCGTTGCATGCACTGGCAGCAAGACCCATCACCATTACCACGATCCGGCGGACCGTGTTTGCAGGCAGCGGTGGCGGGGATGATGGCGCGTCCGAGGGTTCCTACGCGTCCGGTACGGATTACGTGCCGGAAAACGGCCGGTATTACCTGCACCAGGGGGAAAAAATCCAGCGACGGACCGAGGTCGAGCGGACCAGTCGGCGGGCAGACCGCGGCGCGCGTAAGGCCGCGCCTCAGCCGGTGGCGGTCGAAAACGTGCATATCCACGTGCCTGAGACCGCAGCCCCTCAGCAGCCGGAGGACTGGCGCTTTATCGTGCGGAATTTTATTCTGCCGGAGTTAAAGGAGGCGGGTCGTGGCTAACATCATATTTACCCTGGACGCTGAGACCTTCACCTTTTCCCGCGGCCGGAGCTATACGCTGGATGACCCGGCGACCGTAGGCGTGGTGGTCGATTATTCGGACGGCGGGCAGCTGTACGCCTATGACAAGGGTATCGAAGAGCAGTTTTTCAACCTGGCCTTTGACGGCCTGACCGATACGGATGCGGCCAACGTGGCTGGTTGGGTCTCGAATGTCTGCGTGGGGCCGAAAAACCCGTTTATCTATACGGACGAGGATTCGGTGGATTACACGGTGCGGTGCCTGGATGTGAAAACCCCGCTCAAAAAGGTGAAACACAACTACTGGACCGGGACCATCCATCTGCGGGAGGAGATCAGCTGATGAAGACTTTTAACAGCGCATTTAACGCGGAGCGCGCCAAGCGGGGCACCGCGCCGATGAATCTGATCGAATTCGGGTTTACGGCACCGGTGCGGGTATCTGATCGGGATGTGGCGGTGCCACAATCTGAAGACTATACCGAATATCCGAAAACGGATCCGGCCGGGCGGTTTGCGGTGTCGATGCATGAGATTATCGTAACGGCCCTGGCCGGTGCTGACGTGTGTTTCCTCTGCCAAGATTTCGGGGCCGGCTATTTCGGTGACGATTTTACCCATTACGTGCATTACAAACGGACAGATTCCGTAGGATATGGCAGGTGCATCATCTGGGGCATGGGGAACGACGGCACAAAGCGGTGCAATGACCAGTCAGACTATCTGTCCGTTTCAGTGAACGAGTATTTTGGGGGTGAGAAAATCACGATCGGCGAGTACTGCAACGTAGACGTAGCCTGCCTTGACCATGCAGTCACCGGCTACTGGCTCAAGATCAGTCGCGATGATGCCACCGGCGATTACGGCACGTTGACAGTCACTGTGTATTCAGACCCAGGGTATTCGCAGGTGGTGGATACGATGGCAGTAACGCTTCAAGCCCGCAAGGATTTCCGCTATCTGTACGGCGCAAGCTCAGCCAAATACACCTCAAGCAGCGACAGCTGGACCGGCATGATCTCTCATCTATCCGTCAGCGGGCTTAAAAGCTATTCAGGCATAACCAAATCCTGGGGCTATATCGACACGGGGGATCCAGTCGCCGGGCTGATGCCGGCCGTGACTATCCCGGACGTGCAGCTGCAATTAATTAATTCGACAGCCAGCCGGTTTTCGGATAATTTTGCGTCCGAGCCGCCCGAGTCGATCGAGGTGACGCTGTATCAGTATTTTGCCGGGCTGGCGTATGACGAAAAAGAGACCCTGTTCAAGGGCATTATCAGCGGACATCCGGAATATGATGAGCGGGTGTGCATGCTGCGCCTGCGCGGCATTATGGACCGATACAACCGGCTGATCGGAGACGACCTGATCATCAGCGCCGATGATTACGCCAGCGCGGATCCGGACGATATTGGCAAAATGCGCAACATCGGCTACGGGGACCTGACGCGGATTCCGTGCCGGGCTCTGAAAGCCGGCTGCATCGATACGCTGCGAGACGATCTGGATGCCAGTGCGGTGAGCTTTTTTGTGAGCCTCGGATCCAAGGCGGCCTACCCGAGCGGGACGGTGGTGGTGCAGATCGATGATGAGCAGATCTCCGGCACCTACGCGCCGGCGACCGGGCAGTTTACGAGCTGTACCCGGGGATATAACTCGACGACGGCGGTGGCGCACGACGCCGGGGCCAAAGTGGCCGAGGTGCTGACCGAGTACGTGTATGAGATTTTTTCCCATCCGGCAAAGAGCATCGGCGATGTGCGGGTGGGTGGGGTCAAAGTAACCTCCGGATATACGGCATACACCGGTCAGAGCGGGGACGAGCTGACGGGGTATGAAGATACTGCGGTGGTAAAATTTACGGCGCTGCCGACGCTGAAAAAACAGGTCAATGTGGAGATCGATGACGGCATTGAAGTATCGGATAATATCGGCATGTCTGTGGCCAATGCGTCCAAATCGATCTATCCGAGCGGTGCCGGAGGTTCCGGAACCCCCGCAAATATTATCGACGGGTCTGAGACCACCGGGTGCGACCTTTCGAGCGGCCAGAGCTGCTATGCCACGTTTCCGAGTACCAGTTATGGCGCCGTGCAGAAGCAGTATGCGCATGCCCGGCTCGCGCGGACTGATGGGGTCGACGGATGGTTCACTGTCAGTGGCGGCTGGTCACCATCGTCCGTGTGGATCAGCACGACGGCCGATTACCGCTTCAGCAAAACGGGGGGGAACTGGGGCGATTCCATTACTTTTAAGGCGCCAACAGGTACGAGCCGAAAAGTATATGAGGTGTATCGAAAAGAGGTGGAATATACGCCAACGGTGACCAAAACCGGTGCCGCAAGCAGAAGTGGATCACTCGGTATCACCGGCAACTCCACGGCCGATACTGTGATCGGCGGCCAGGTGACGGCAGACGCCGAGGGCCTGCCTGATGACGCCTCCGGGTCGATCACCGGCACGGCATCGGCGCTGATCGAACGGTGCGACCATGTATTCCGGCACCTGTGGACCAGCCGCCTTTCGGGGCCATCGGCGGATATCGACAGCACCTCCTTTACGGCGGCCGGCACGTTTTACAGCACCAACAGCTACGCTTTCGCCTGTTTGCTGGCCCAGCCGGTCCGGGCCACGGATCTGCTGGCGCGCCTGGCGTTCCAGTGCCGGAGCCGCTTTTTGGTCACCCCGGCCGGCAAGGCGCGTCTGATCGTACGCCAGACCGGACAGAGCAGCGCCAAGTCCATCGCCAAGGCGGCCGTTCGGCAGGGCACGATGGGGATGCGTCGCAGTGCGTCGAGCGGCCTGGTCAACGCGTTTAACCTGTATTCCAATCTGGATCATAGCGCCGGGACCGCTGCTGCCGAGGCATTCAGCGCGGTAAAGGCGTTTTCCGACAGCACGAGCATCTCAACCTACGGCCGCCGGGAGCCGACCGACCCGGCCGTGTTTTATTTTGAGGCCGTAGCCGATGCCACAATGGCCGCCCACGTGGGTGCCTTTTACCTGGCCTGGCACAAAGACGTGCGCAAGATGCCGATTTTTTCAGTCTTCCTGGACAACGCGGAAATCGAGCCGGGCGATATCATCGACATCACCCACGACCTGGACCGTATGTCATCGTTCACGGCCGAGGTGCTGCAGATCTGCCACCAGCCGGGATCGGCCCGGCAGCAGGTGACCGATCATTTAAAAATTTATACTGAGGAGAACTGATATGCCAGCCATCATCAACCGAGCCAGATTATACCTGGGCATCGAGGTGTTGCGGTGCCCGCGGTGCAAGGCAGCGGTGTCGGTGCCGGTGCATACGGACCTGCCGGAGCGGGTTTATTTATCTTGCGCCGGCTGCAACTACCGCGCAATGCTCAACACAGCACCAATACTAGATAAATACGGCATACCGGCCGGGTTGAGCCGGGCCGAACGCCGGCAAACCGCTCGACATTTGCAGGATAACATAACAAAGATTTAAAGGAGGTCGATATGGCCCTGATGGATTTGAGCTTTTGGGATAATTACAAACATACAATCGAAGCGCTCAGCGGTGGCCGAAACACAGTTGAATTTGATGATCTTGACCTGCCCAGCGTGATGGTGCGGATA
>JAFCZZ010000534.1 GCA_019314085.1 Deltaproteobacteria bacterium
CCTCCCATCTGGCCTTCCAGCTCCTTGAGGATGATGTTCTGCGCCCCGGCCGCGTCTCCGGCCTTCCAAAGCGTCTTTATCATGTCTTTCTGGGTCTCGGTGAACTGTACCCCCGCGCGGGTCATGGCGGACAGGTTGGTGATCGGATCATTGAGCGCCTTGCCGATCATCACCACAGACGATTTCATATCCGTGCCCAGGACCTGGGCCATATCGAGGGCGGCCTTTGTGGCCCGCTCGAACCCCTCGCCCCGGATCTGCTTGAAGGTGCCCAGCATCGCCATGCCGTTGAGGATGACTTCATCGCCGACGGTCGTCACGGTTTGCATCCCCGACGCCATTTTTTTAAGCTGATCCAGATTGTACCCGGCGGCCCCACCCGTGGCCTTGATGACCGCCGCCAGGTTCTGCTCCGCCGCCTCCTGGACGTTGGCCAGGGCGACATATTCCTTTGCCATGCGCGAGGCCGCGCCGAGGGCTTTCGCGACCCCGTACAGTGCCGCCGCCGCCGCCGCACTGTACGCGAGGGCGTGCCCCTTCGACTTTTTGAAGGTCTGCTCCGATGTCTTGCCGAACTGCTTGACGGCGACGGATCCTTTGTCGTCGACGATCAGCTGGATTTGTATTTTGTTACTGTTCATTCCTTCAATCTCACAATATATACCGGCCGCGGCCGGCCTGCCGCGGCGCGCCGCTCGTGTTCTTCCGAGGTACCGAGATCTTCCCACCCACCTGGCTCGATATTGAGCGTCATCAGATCATACCCGGCGAGGCGCAGATGGCGCAGGCGCATGATCCGCTTTGTGTACGGATGGATATCCGCCCAGGGTATCTTCCCGCACTGGGCGCATGCCCACTCCAGTCCCGCCCCTGTTCCACATTCCGCCTCGCACTTTGCCCGGTCCCGTTCATCACAGATCCCCTCCCCGTAGATGCGCTCCAGGTCCGCTAGGTAGGGTCCTCCGTGTCGTCGGCTCGCTCCAGGGACCCTTCAAACACGACAAAACCCAGCTTTGAGACCACGTCCGGCGCGAGGCGGACAACTATCTCTTTCCAGTCGGCCTCGTAATGATCGGAATCCTCGCGCGAATGGAGGGGAACCACTTTTCCCTCCTTCTCGTGAACAAAGGAGTTGTCTCCGATCCCGGTGAGTATCTTTGCCCCGAATTTCATCCGGGCCTCGCCGATGGCGGTACTGACCTTGTTGCGATTCCGCGTCATCAGCGAGTTGTCGTACTTTATCTGCTCTTCCGTTGTCGGGAGACGATAAAACAACTCCAGGTTGGAATCGGAAAGACGGTCGTAAAACGTCAATTTCAGTTTTTCGCTTGTCAGTTCTCTCGCCATGATTTTCTCCTTTTTTTTGGTGGGGACAGATTATAAATCTGTCCCCTAATCCTTAATCCCTAATCCTGTACCCCTCACCCCTACGCCGCGTACGTAGCCTGCAGGTTCTGGACATAGGAGATCACCGAGCCGTACGTCGCATCCTCCAGCACTCTCAGGTCGCCCGCCTCAGCCAGCCTTTTGCCGTCCACACTGATGGGGGCCTCGACGACGCCGCAGGAGGGGAAAACGATATCCACGGTGTAATAGTAGGTATCGTCCATCAGGCCGCCCAGACACTGTATATGGACACCGAACTCGTCGTTCGCATCGATGTGCTGCTGGAGGATGTAATTGCGGAACTCCCGGTTCAGCGTCAGCGTCTGGGTTCGTCCCTGGCGGATCATGAGCGAAGCGTATGCGCCGCTGCCGCCTGGCACGAATTCCGGCGTGATTCCATTCTGGAAATTCCAATCGAGGCTTTTTACCTCAGCATCGATCGCGCGTCCTCCCTCGAAGGCGGTCCCCGACCATTTCCCGCCCATATTGATCGTCATCTGCGCCACGCGCAGCGGCGTCTCCTGTACGCGGGCCGGGAATGTGTGCCAGTCCGCCTCTTCGGGTATGTAGAGGATGCGGTAGTTTTTGCTCTCCGCTTCCGCGCCGGGGGCTGTGATCGTGATGACGGCCGGTTCCGCGTCGGAGACCGCCGAATATACCACCTCTGTCCAGACTCCCGACGTCAGCTCCACGCGGATCCGCTGTACATTGGCCAGTCGTTCCGCCGCCGTGGA
>JAFCZZ010000535.1 GCA_019314085.1 Deltaproteobacteria bacterium
CACGGTTGACAGCACGGGGGCGCTGCTGGATAATACGAGCAACGATCCGCCGGCGGCGAACCCTCCGAGTGGGAACGCGACATATCCCGCAAACGACGCCATGAACTGCGACAGTTGCCACCAGCCTCACGACGCAGACACGGACAGCGGCACCTATATCCTTGAGGACAACGTGACGAGCACGGGGGCTACCGGAAACACACGAGGAGCCGACATCGTGGACCTGACATATCATGGGTTTTGCAGGGACTGTCATACAATCTTTTAGAGCACAGGCGCGCAGAAGGGTCCCCGGCGCTGTGTCTTTAGCGCACTCGGGGGGGCGTTGCACTCCCCCGCATGTTTGAATGGCCCGGCCATCGGCGGGCCATCGGGCCGGCCCCCGGGCTTTTTGTCTGCGGCGCCGTTTGACGGAGAGAATTTTCGATGAAATCGAAGCTGACAGTTATTCTTGGCGTTTTGGCCTTTGCCGGACTGATGGCCTATGGGTTGTACCGTCAAGAGTTCGGCGAAGTCCTGCTCAACTCGACACTGCTGTGACTGTCCTGTATCGGGATAGGGTAGGCTACCCTAGGAGGAATTGGCGGCTGATCTGATTCGCGGATGTCAACGCGCCCCGTCAGGATTCGCCCCGGCGCGATCTCGGGACTGACCTTGGGAAAAGACGCCCGGAACGGATGAGCTTGAGCCGCCGGTGAGCGGAAAACGTGAAGAGGAGAGTTTATCAGCTAATAGGCGCGGTACTGTCAAATTCCTACGTGACAGCCCCGTTCACCAAGGGAGTATGTTTTCCCGTCCTCAATTGCTATGCCTGTCCGCTTGCGGCCGTGGCCTGCCCGATAGGGAGCATCCAGCATTTTGCAGCCATTCACGTGTTCCCGTTTTACACCGTGGGCGTTCTCGGTATAATCGGCGGCGTGGTGGGCCGGATGACATGCGGTTGGCTGTGTCCTTTCGGATTCCTTCAGGACCTGCTATACAAAATAAATTCCATCAAGATTAGGCTTCCGAGATTCCTCAACTATCTCAAGTATGTTCTGCTCGTTGGCCTGGTGATGATAGCCCCATATATTACCGGTGAACCGTGGTTCAGCAAGCTTTGTCCCGCGGGAATGCTGGAGGCCGGCATACCGCTTGCCCTGATGGATGAGCAGGTGCGGCGCCAGATTGGGGGAATGTTCTGGATAAAAATGGGAATACTCTTTTCTTTTCTGGTATCCTTTACAGCAGTAAAAAGACCGTTTTGCAGGGCGATATGCCCTCTGGGCGCCATTTTCTCGTTATTCAACGCCTTCAGCGCGTATAAGCTTGAATTTGACGAATCGCAATGCATACGATGTGGCAAATGCCAGAAGAAATGTCCCGTCGACATCAAGGTCTATGAAAATCCAAACTCCACCGACTGCATTAGATGTCTGGATTGTACGGATTGCGTCTGCGTATCTCTCACGAACGTACTGAAAGAATCTCAAAAAAAGCCTGAGTCACTCACTGAGGAGGTAACCTGATGGTGATGTGGAGGTCCTTGGCCGCGGCCCTATTGTCTGTTATGCTGATTTTTTGCTTTTCTTGCGCCTCGATTGAAGGGGCGGTCGGCCCTGAGAACGCCGCCGAGCAGCCGCAGGCCGCAATGCCGGGACTGCCGCCAATGCCGAGGGCGGGCGAATCCGCGCCGGGATTTGAGCTTCTCAGCGTGGATGGCAAATCATACAGCCTTAAAGAGAAAACCGACGGCAAGGTCGTCTCGCTGGTTTTCTGGTCGCTGTTCTGCGCGCCCTGCAGAAGGTCCATGCCGATCCTGAACGATTTTTATAAAGAGCTTCGCGATAAAGATTTCGAAGTCGTCACGGTAAATATGGATGGGGAGCGCTTCGTCGACAGCATCAAATCCTACGTGGCCGAAGAAGGGCTCGAGTTCGCGATTTTGATGGACGAATATGACGGGAACTCGTTCAAAGTCGCCGATCCCTATGGCGTACAGGGGACTCCCTCGATCTTTCTCATCGACAAAGATGGTGTCGTAGCGTTTTCCATGGCTGGAGACCTGGAGCGTGATAAGCTGGAAGATCTGATTGCGCGCGAGCTGAGCGAACGGGATCATGAAAACGCGCCCGAA
>JAFCZZ010000536.1 GCA_019314085.1 Deltaproteobacteria bacterium
TATGACAAGCTTGCTAGGTTCGAGCAGTGGTTTAAGCTGTTCATCCGCGAGAACCACGAGTAACGCGTCTCACGCTCTTTTTTTATTTTTTTACCTTCTCTTTTATTAGTTAAGATAGGTGCTAGGCCGTCTCTTTTCTATTCAAGAGGGGTGCCTTATTGAGGCCTCGAGCGTAAGCTTTTTATATCTGTGGGGGATAAACTAGTGGACGGGGGTGAGGCGTGTGAACTGGAAGGAGTTAATGTTCGAGCTAGACGAGGAGCTGTTGACAGGAGTCATTACCAAGGAACAGTACTTCCGCAGAATAGCTGAGTTCGCTGTGGAGCAGCACGACGAGGTCTTCGCATGCACCCACTACTTAGGTCGTGAGAAGGCTAGGGCACTGGGGCTCTGCGCTAGCTGCCCAAATAGGTCTTGGTGTGAGGCGCCAACCAAGGTTGAGGAGAAGACCGTTGTGATGACCCGCGAGGAGCTTGAGGAGTCGTTCAACGACTTCGTGCTGGTGAAGCTCAATGAGAACGAGTACGTGATGATGAGGCCCGACGAGCTCCAGCCCGGCAAGTACCTGGTTCGCCTGAGGATTCATGAGAAGCCAACGATAGGCTGGCGCCACGAGGAGATGCCCGTCGTCGAGCCGCTTCAGTAACCTTTTTTTATTTTTTTGTTTTCTCCTCTCGCTGATCGAGGTAGGGGCTGGGCGGTTTCTCCCTCCCGGCTGAAGGGTGCGCTCGAGGGGGCTAGGCTGCTTCTCTCGGAAAGCTGTAGGGTGCTTGGTAGGGGCTTAGAGCGTAAGCTTTTTATACCTATGGGGTATAAACTAGGAGCGGGGGTCGCGAGATGCCCGTGAAGAAAATACGTGTCCTCAGAGCAGTGATCGAGAACGAGTGGGGCAAGTGCCCCGTTCTAGTCCTCGCGGAGCGCCTTCCACCTGATGACTTCAAGGAGCTCCGGGAAAAGGGCGTACTTTACAGAGACCATGACTATGAGAGCGGACAAGATGTCTGGTGCGTTGATGAGGAGAAGGCCAGGGCACTAGGGCTCTGCATCGAGGTCGTTGGCCGCGTCTTCCTCGTCTAACTCATTTTCATTGTCTTTGTTTTTTCATCTTCTTTCCTCGCTGATCGAGATAGATGCTAGGCCGTCTCTTTTCTGGTTAAGAAGGGTGCATGGTGAGGGCCTAGGCTACTTCTCTCGGAAAGCTGAAGGGTGCATGGCAGGGGGTTAGACGGGTTCTCCCGGCTAGGTGAGGCCCGCGCTCGAGGGGGCCGGGCCGCGGGGCGGGGGGGCGGGAGGGGCCCACTGGAGTGGGGTGGAGTGGAAGCGGGGATTCTTCGAGTGACGCGGGGATAATGCGGCTGATATTTCAATTCTTTAATTAATTTAAAAGTCTGATGCAATGAGTTTCAGAGGGCTTTCAATTCTTTCAATATGCGACAGCGGGCCCCACGGTTGACGCAACATTATGCACGATGAGGTGTCCATGAATTTCAATTCTTTCGCCTTGCAACACGGCACGCGACAGTATAATTATACCTGGGGAGGGGGGGTCCCCGGTTCCGCGCGGCCGGGTCAAGGTTATATACCGGTGAGGTATAGTTTATATCGGGGTGGGATCATGGGGGACGCGGGCCTCGAGGGGCTGCCGCCCAGGCTGAGGGAGTGGGTGGAGAGGAACACGGAGCCGGGGAGGCCGACCCGGAGGAGGCTGGTAGAGCTGCTGCACAGGATACTGAGGGGCGAGAAGGTGACGTACGGGGAGGTGAAGAGGACGGGGCTCTACTACCAGCTGAGGAAGATGAGGAGGCAGGGGGTGCTCATCCTGGTGAAGGAGAGGGGGCCGGCGAGGCTCGCGGTCAGCCCGGAGTACCTGGAGTAGCTTGGAGAGCGGGCGCGGCGCGAAACGTCAAGCCGGCGTTTAACCAGTTAAGAATCCCACTTTTTTCCCACCCCTTGGTAGGGTTTTCCAGGCCCGTGTCGCAGTCGGACACTCTCCACGCGCCGCTCATCACCGCCGCCGAGACCCCCATGACACGCGTCGGACACGCGGGCGAAAAACTTAAATCCTAGGAGAGGTAATTATCCCCGGGGGGACGGGAAATGCGCCGCGTGACCAT
>JAFCZZ010000537.1 GCA_019314085.1 Deltaproteobacteria bacterium
TGACTCCGGTGTCAGCCACGCGGCGGTACTTGAAAAGCGGGACGATCTCGGATCGCCGTGTGATATGTATCTGGAGGGGAATGACCAGCACCGGGGATGGTTCCATTCATCCCTCCTGGAGTCGGTTGGAACCCGGGGCAGGGCCCCGTACAAGAATGTGCTGACTCACGGGATGGTGGTGGATGGAGAGGGGAAGAAGATGTCCAAGTCGCTGGGCAATTTTGTCGATCCCCAGAAGATGATCGATCAGTACGGGGCGGAGATTCTTCGCCTGTGGGTCGCCGCCGAGGATTACACTGCCGATATCAGAATATCCGAAGAGATACTGAAGCGTCTCGTCGAGGCATACCGGCGGATCCGCAATACAAGCAGATACATACTGGGCAACCTGTACGACTTTGACTGCGAGAAGGACATGGTTCCCGTAGAGGATATGGAGGAGCTGGACCGGTGGGCCCTCCACCGTCTCCAGGAGATCATCCGGAAGGTGAGGGGCGCGTACGAGAATTATCAGTTCCATGCCGTCTACTATACACTGTACAACTTCTGCAGTGTCGACCTGAGCGCCCTCTATCTGGATGTCCTGAAGGACCGGCTCTATACCTCGAAGGCCGCGTCACGGGAGAGAAGGTCCGCCCAGAGCGCGATGTACATCATCCTTGACGCCATGACGAAGCTCCTTGCCCCTGTGCTTGTCTTTACCTCAGAGGAGATATGGGGAAGTATGCCCGCATATGCGGGGAAGGCAGAGAGCGTTCACATGACGCAGTTCCCCGATGTGGACCCCCGCTACAGTGATGAAGAGCTTGGAAAAAAATGGGAGACGCTGATCGCGGTCAAGGGCGAGATCTCAAAGGCCATAGAGATGGCCAGGCGGGAAAAGGTGGTCGGTCACTCCCTCGACAGCTGTGTGGCCGTCCAGGCCCCGGAAAAGCTCCAGGGACTGCTGACGGAATATCGCGACACCCTGCGAGCCCTGCTTATTGTTTCCCAGGTGGATCTTGTCTCAGACGGCGCGATTTCCGATCCTTACGAGAGTACGGAGTTTGAAGGCCTGAAGGTAGGGGTTGCGAAGGCGCGGGGGGTGAAGTGCGAACGGTGCTGGAACTACAGTGAGACGGTAGGGGACAACGCCGATCATCCGACTATCTGTACGCGGTGCGTGCAGAATCTGTAGGAGGCCTTTGCCGTGAAGAAGAACTACGGGATTTTTTTTATAACGCTGGCGCTGGTCGCCGTTCTGGACCAGCTCTCCAAGTGGTATATCACCTCGGCAATGTCTCTTCATGCCTCATATCCCGTCATCGATGGCTTTTTCAACATCACCTATATACGTAATCCGGGCGCGGCCTTCGGTTTCCTGGCAAATGCCGCCCCCCTCTTTCGATCGATTTTCCTGATCGTCGTATCGACGGCGGCTATCGCGATGATCCTGTGGTTTCTTACACAAAACAGGTCCGCCGGGGCGTTGCTTGTCTCGGCCCTCTCGCTGATAACGGGTGGGGCCGCGGGAAACCTGATAGACAGGATACGGTTCAGAAACGTTGTCGATTTTCTTGACGTCTACATAGGGTCATATCACTGGCCCGCCTTCAATGTGGCCGATTCGGCCATATCGATCGGAGCCGTACTGCTTATCGTGGAGATGTTCAGGAGAAAGAGGGCAGGGATCACCGCGGCAGGAGAATAACCACCTTCAGATATTTTTTCCCCCACTCCAGGGCATCATCGTGGTCCGAGAAGAAGACGTCTATGTGATTTCCCTTTATAGCGGTCCCCACGTCATGGACCTCGCCCCATCCGTACCCCGGGACGTACATCTTGGTGCCGAACGGATACAGCTTCGTGTCAGCCGCGATCGTTCCGTGCTTAGCCTTGGTCCCGTCGGCCGTGATCCCGACCCTTTTGCGCTTTCCCTTGAGCGGTCCATAGGCGTAGACAGGTGGTCCGATACACCAGTATTTTCGCTCCCACCCGCACGATTCGGGCCCGGCATCATAAGCGGTGACAATCATGGTCCGAGTCGCTCTCTCGTGTTCCCCCCCCCTCGGGAAGAGGCAGCATCCTTGGAGAGAAAGAAAGAGGATAACGGGGATAAGGGACAAGCAGATTC
>JAFCZZ010000538.1 GCA_019314085.1 Deltaproteobacteria bacterium
CTCAGCGGTCCTGACGACCTCCCAGTTGGCAATGCCCGCCGCTGGGTATCTGCGCATCGGTGACCCCGCCGGCGGCGCGCACCCCGCTCCTGCTGCGGCGACAGGTGGCGTTCGTCTGCAAGGTAATGGCGCCGTTCAGGGCCAGATTGTGTTCCGTGATCCAGCCGACGCCGGTGACCTCGCCGGGATGAGCGCGATCGCTGGGAATATCCTCTACGTTGGCGGTCCATATCCAACCCGTCCAACCGATGTCACCTGCAATGGCTCAACTCAGTTTACTGTCAGAACGGGCGTGTCTACCTCGTTTATTGTTACAGCGACGTTTGCGCGCTTTTATCCGTCTGTTCTTGATTTTCGCGCGACAACTGCAAACCCAATTATTCAGCACCAAACGGACGCCGCCCCCGCAATCGTCGGCGACCTGATGACCTTCCACGCCCAATCGGTCGACAGCGGAGGCGCAGGAGCTTCAACCGGTGGCGCCCTAGACGTCTACGCCGGTGACGGCGAGGATGGCGACGACCACGGCGGTCACGCCTACTTCGGCGGCGGCAGAAACACAGGTGCCGGCACTGGAGTGGACGGCAACGTCGGCCTGAACGCTCGAGCTGGAGATGCGGTCAACTTCCAGTCGATGGAGCGGGGCATCTACGTTCGGGACTGCGTTACCGTTCCTGGGGCAGCGTCCGCCAACGGTGGCTTCCTTTATTCCAACTCGGGCGCGCTGACGTGGCGCGGGAGCTCGGGGACGGTCACGGTTATGGGATCGGCAGGCCCCCACTGCTCGGCATGCGGCTACGACGCTTGGGTCGTCGCCAGCATCAACCCGACCTGGCGGAGCTGGCACTTCATCTGTGGGCATTGTGGAGCGGAGTACCGCGGTGGTCCGCGACAGGTGCTCGACCGTCTCTCCCCCCAGCAAGGCTGCGAGATTTTGCGGCCGAACATGAGCTGGCATGAGGTTTCGGAGGTTATGAAGGCGGCGTAGGAAATGGCGCACCATGTTCAAAACCTTGCGGCTTGCATAGCCTTGGATACGGTCAACAACACCCCGATCGTTCCGCACGATTTTACCCCCCCGGCGGGAACCAACATGATCGTCCGGGCGACTGCCGCCGCGCTGGGGCTCACCACTGGCGATGTCGCCGGCTGGGTAGTGATGGCGAACTTCACGTCTAGCGCCCTGGGAGTTGTCACCCGCGCCTTTGTCCCCATAAACGTCTACCGACAGAGAAATGACCCAACCTGGGACTGCACACTCATTACCGACGGCACTGCCGTGCAGGTTCAGATAACGGGTGACTCTGGTGAGACGGTTGAGTGGGCCGTGAAGTGCGAGGGCTTGTTGAACGAACCGTAGGGTGACGAGCAGCGATGGTTGAGGTCAACATCATTTGCGACGTAGTGCCTAGGGTCACCATGCCCTGCTCTCTCGTGAGATCGGCTCGATGCGAAGAGCGGCGGGCCCGCGGCGCATCGCTTGAGGGTGAGTGATGGCAGACGGCGACAAGTTACATGGTCGGGTAGTATGCGATACAGTTGCGACCTCTGACGCTACGGTCACCGATCTGATGACCTACGATGTTCCTGCCGACAGCACTGTCGTGTTGACTGTGAGTGTTGAAGCTCAGCGGTACGACAGCGGCGAGTCCGACGAGATGTATAGCTACCAGTGCGACCACATCTTCAACAAGGACGGGTCTTCTGGTGCTGTCTTGCGTGGGAGCGCCACTCCTGAAGAGATCGATCCTGAAGGTACTGATTGGGAAGTCACGGTTGATGCTGACGGCAACAACGCTCGGGTGCGGGTGACGGGTACAGCCGCCGAGGACGTTCGCTGGATCGGAAACCTAACCGCGCTGCAGATCGAGCAAGAGGTGCTCGGCACATTCTCTCAGCTTTCGAGCACGTTCAATGGCACCAACGAATATGTCACAATGGGGGATGTGCTCAACTATGATTACGATAAAGCGCAATCGTATTCAGCTTGGATCAAAGGGACGGCCGCTGCTTTTTTCTTAACCAAAGGCACAGATACTGTTCCTGCTCATAAGGGTTTACTCCTCTACTTTAACGGAGGAGGTGGCATAACCTGTCAGATGAATGTGAATCAGCCGTTTTTGAGACGACAGCCCAGACCTTCATGGATGGGAATTGGCATCATGTTGTCCTGACCAAAAGCACGGGTTCTAGCCTCGCGGCCGGAGATTTTCATATTTATGTAGATGGCAACGATGAAGCTCTTGACGTAACGTGCGATTCCTTATCGTCTTCTTACGTTACGTCGGCTGAGTTTATTTTGGCATCCAACGATGGCGGTGGTTATGAGTTAGCTGGTAAGATCGACGATGTCAGCGTTTATGATGACGAGCTGTCCCAGGCCGAAGTCACAGCGATCTACAACAGTGGTGAGCCAGTGGACAATCGACTGTTGTCATCGTCCGGCAATTTGGTTGGTTATTGGAGAATGGGAGACAATGCGACGAGTCCTACTATTCCAGATGATTCG
>JAFCZZ010000539.1 GCA_019314085.1 Deltaproteobacteria bacterium
GACGTCCACGCGCTGAGGGGGGTGAATCTTTCCATACAGGAAGGCGGCTTCATCGCCCTCGCGGGTCCTTCGGGCTCGGGCAAGACCACCCTGCTCAACATCATAGGCGGTCTGGACTGCGCCAATTCCGGCAGTATCACACTGGACGGTAACCGTATCAATGAGATGAGCCAGTCAAAACTTGCGAACCTCCGGCTCCACAAGATAGGATTCGTGTTCCAGGCCTATAACCTGATCCCCGTCCTTTCAGCCCTGGAGAATGTCGAGTTTGTCATGCTCCTTCAGGGTGTCCCTGCGGCGGAGCGAAGAGAAAGGGCGACGGCCATTCTCGAGGATGTCGGCCTGAAGGATGAATGCAATCGACGCCCTGCCGAACTTTCGGGAGGCCAGCAGCAGCGCGTCGCCGTTGCCAGGGCCATCGTGTCAAATCCTTCAATAGTGCTGGCCGACGAACCCACGGCAAATCTCGATTCAAAGACCGGTAAGGAGCTTATGGAGATGATGAGGGACATGAATAAAAAGAAGAATGTCACCTTCGTCTTTTCCACGCATGACCAGATGGTGATGGATTATGCCAGGCGGCTCGTTCTTATCAGGGACGGCCTGGTGGCGGATGATCAGGTGAAGGAATGATGTGATCGTGAATAAACACTGTACAAGCCTCACACTTGCCGGGTTTCTGCTGGTTGTGCTCGTTACATGCGCAAACGCAGATGCGCCAAACGCCCAGACCGATTCCGGGACCGCGCCGGTCCAATCGGACACACCAAAAACCCTTTTTAACACCATAGAAACAGAATGGGGAGGGTACCTGAAATGCCGCGGCACTGTCTCATGGCCCGATGACGAATCATTGTACGGTCTCGTGGGAACGGGCACATACTACGACGGAAGCGCCGAGGGTCGTCTGAAGAACCGCTCCTATTTCGGCTCATCCGTCTATCTCGATACACACTATGAAATCATCCTGACGGGAGGGGACACGAGGAAAAAACAGAAAAAGCTGGAGAAAATCTTCTCGGGTACCGTCATAGAAAATTACCTGTCAGGTGCCGTTGACGATAAACGCCGCCTTATGGATCTCACGAAAACACTAGAGAACCATGATGATCATACGCTCTATCATCGACTCGACCGCCTTGCCCTGACTGTCCGGCAGGGGCGGTCTGTCTTTCGTATGGGAAGACAGGCAGTCACCTGGGGAAACGGGTTTCTCTTCAACCCCATGGATCTCTTCAACCCCTTCGCGCCCACGGATATAGAGCGGGAATACAAGATCGGAGACGATATGGCCCATACCCAGATTTCCTTCGGCGAATCGGGTGACGCGCAGTTCCTCTATGTCCCGAGACGCAATCCTTCAACAGGAAAAGTGGAGGGAAGCCAGGATTCCCTGGCGGGAAAGATCCATTTCGCCAGAGATACGACTGAGTTTGATATCATGGCGGCAAAACACTTTCAGCAACAGGTCGTAGGCGCCGGCTGTCTGGGGTATGTGGGAGATGCGGCATGGCGCCTCGATGCCACATGGACCTTCCCCGATGAAACAAGCGACGAGAGCAATTTTCTCTCCATTGTTGCCAACATGGATTATTCCTGGGTCTGGTGGAACAAGAATTTTTACGGGCTTGTGGAGGCTTTCTACAACGGACTCGGTGACGACAATTACTCGGAAGCTATGATGGATACAGATATTATCGAACGCCGCAGCCGCGGGGAGCTCTTCACCCTGGGCCGCTATTATCTGGGCGCAAACATCAGGATGGAGGTCCATCCCCTGGTCAACATCTTTTTTACCGTAATCAGCAACATGGATGATCCATCGGGCATACTACAGCCGCGCCTTGCATGGGATATCACAGAGGACCTTCAGCTTACCTGCGGCGGGAATATATTCTATGGCGGAGAGGGCACGGAATACGGCGGCTTCAAAATATCGTCACCCGATATCATGATTGAAACACCCAACAGTGCCTATATGTGGCTTGCCTGGTATTTTTAGGGCTCTCGGTATACACCGTTTGGAATCGCTTCGCTGCCGGTTTATCTCGGCCGGGCCTTCCTTCGATATCTCAGGCCGGGATGGGGATAGGTCGCATCTGTTCAATGCTGTTCAATGCCGGCCTGAAGATAGTATTCGATTAACCGGGGACAGTGGCTCTGTCCCAGGGAATCGGGCGGTTTTTATTTTAAGGGAGTACGATCTGTTGTGTGTCTGAAGACACATGAGCAGTATTTTATGGTTACAGGGCTTGTATATTTTTTATACGTGTTCTAACATTTCCAATTGTAAATCAAACGGCACGGGCAGGTACGACATGATCGAATGTCATCAATGCGAGCATTACTATATCACCTGGGACAAAGACTTCCCTCATGGGTGCAGGGCCATGGGCTTTAAATCGGCCCACCTGCCTTCCACCGTGGTACGGATTAACTCCGATCAATTGTGTTTGTTGTATAAAAAGAAAACACGAAAGAAAAAAGGGCTTCAATAGCGAAGGCAGACTATCTTCTGCCCATCGCTATTTCCACTTCATCTTCAGATGTCAATGCGACCAGGAACGATGGCCTGCAGGCTTAAAAGAACGCTTTCCGTGGGTCTTGGGAGGGAAAGACCTTCCGCCCGCGCCCTGCGTCTTCATGCCCTTCACACTGCGATTGCGGCCGGGATGAGAGACCGGGTCAACAGGCATGGCAACCGTTAATCCGTCGACGCTATGGTATGCCACCTTCTCTCCCAGACTTCTTTTCAGAGAATGCGCCAGGCCGGCATCCTGACTGGTCACAAATG